>JAFGTX010000387.1 GCA_016938815.1 Clostridia bacterium
AAGGGGTGTTGACAGTTATCCAAAAGAAATCGCATAGGAAGATAAAATGTTGTACAATTGACTAGTCTTATAAATTGTGAGGGATATGGAGAGAAGGGTCCTCTTAGGAATTAGGATATATTGGTTTTCCCAATTTTCTGATTCGCAGGATAGGAATGGGCTGGAGCCTCCTATCCAATTCTGACAGTTGTAGAAATTGTGTTATGGTGTGTGATTGATGCTAATTTTTGATAAATATTAGCAGTATGAGGAAGTCAATAGGTGAAGGAAGAAAGGGATAAGCTGAAGATAATGGTGTCTTCTACTGTATATGGAATAGAAGAATTGCTCGAACGCGTATATACGCTCTTAACTTCCTTTGGTTGCGAGGTTTGGATGTCTCATAAAGGTACCGTACCTGTATTTTCTAATCGAACTGCCTTTGAAAACTGTTTGCAAGCAGTAAAGGATTGCGATTTATTTCTCGGAATCATAACACCCAACTATGGAAGTGGTCAGAATCCCAATGATCCATCAAGTCTCTCCATCACACATCAGGAGATACTCAAAGCAATTGAACTTAATAAACCTAGATGGCTGTTGGCTCACGATAATGTGGTGTTTGCCCGCTCACTGCTTAATAATCTAGGCTACAAAGGTAAGACAGGGCGGGCTAGATTAAACCTTAAGAAGAACCAGATCTTTACTGATCTACGAATCATTGATCTATACGAAGATGCTACTATTGATTATGAATCACCTGAGACCGTTCCTTTGGATGAACGAAAAGGTAACTGGGTGCAGAAATACCACTCCAACAATGATGGATCAATTTTTATAAGTTCACAGTTCTTCCGCTATCAGGAGGTTGAGGAATTCATCAAGGAAAACTTTCAAGACGGAGAGCCGTTTCAGGAAAATGGAGGGGATTCATGACTCTGGAACAGATTAAGGAACTACTATTTCTAGGAGAAAGCCAACGTGTTGAATTCAAGTCCTCCATACGTAATCTTGATGAGTTGGGAAAAGCTGTTTGCGGATTCCTCAATAGCTCTGGGGGGTATTTGATTTGTGGAGTGAACGAGAGCGGCAAAATATTTGGGATTGATGATTCTTATGACGCAATAGACAAGCTCGAGCGGTTTTTGATTGAACATATCTCTCCAAAGGCTTTCGTTGCTGTTCAAGTTGAGGAATTGGATAAGAAGCTGGTGATATCGATTGAAGTTCCAGCAGGGAGCGATGTTCCGTATGCCTTTAAAAATGTCATTTATATCCGTACAGGTGAGCTCACCCAAATAGCAAATAACAAAACCATTCGAGATATCGTGATGCGTCATCAGATTGAACCTGAACGTTGGGAGCGTCGTTTTTCCATTGCAGACATAGAGGAACACATTGATGAACAAGAAGTAAAAGCGACTGTGTCAGCAGTTGTAAGTATGCGTAGGGTATTGTTTCGGGATGAAAAAAATCTATTCATGATTTTGGAAGATCTCTCGGTTGCTCGTTACGGACGATTGACAAACGGTGGCGATGTGCTTTTTACCACAAATCCTGCTATCCGATTACCCCAAACTCGAATCAGGGCTATGCGCTACAGTTCAGATAAAGCTGGCGATAAATTTATTGACATGAAATCCTTCGAAGGTCCGTTGCATCGTATCTTCGAGGATGCCTATGCATTCATCATTCGTAATACTTCGAGCATTTCCAAATTTATTAAAAGTAGTCCTAAACGCCTTGATTCCCCTATATATCCTGAGGAAGCGGTGCGCGAAGCCTTAATCAATGCTTTAGCTCATCGTGACTATAGCACAGCGTCAGGAGGTGTCAGCATTCATGTGTATCCTCATCGGTTGGAGATATGGAACTCAGGTGCGTTCCTGGAGGGGGTAACCGAACAGAGCCTATTAAAAGGCCAAATCTCAATTCTTCGCAATCCTGATATAGCCCATGTATTGTATCTTCGGGGGCTCATGGAAAAAGCTGGTCGCGGTAGTGTGCTCATGGTGCAAAAATGTCTTGAAAATGGATTACCATCTCCGTTTTGGAAGTCAGATCCGAATCTGGGAGTTACAGTGACTTTTTCTACCCCGGAAGTCACCCCGGAAGTCACCCCGGAAGTCA
>JAFGTX010000005.1 GCA_016938815.1 Clostridia bacterium
AATGTGACCGACAATCATCAGGAACACAATGCCCGTGCATTAGCAGATAAGGGCGCTGCGATTATTATGAAAGAGGAAGATTTAGACTATTTCACGCTTTATCAGCAGATCGAGGCGTTAAAGAACGATTCTGAGACATTGAACAGTATGCGTCGCGTTGCGAAAGCAATGGCAGAAAACGATGCTACCAATATTATTGTAAAGACGATAGCAAAATTGAAATAGAGTGGTTGGAAGACGATGAAGAAAAAACGCGCAACGAGATTGAAAATCATATTAGGTGGTCTTGCTGTGATTGTTGCGGCATACCTTATTGTGTTTCAAACGCCTTGGTTTATTGTAGATACGCTATCATACAACCAAAGTATGAATATCAGTAATCATGAAATCATGGAGTACACAGGTTTAGATCAGGGCATCAATTATTTTTTTGTAGACGTAGAAGGAATACAGGAAAAGTTGCTGGTACATCCTTATGTTAAATCCGCAATCGTCGGTAAAAAATTGCCAAATGTCTTGACTATTCAGTTTGAATACAATGATGAATTTGTGGCCATTGTTTCATCAGGCATGTACTTGACCATGGATGACCAACTTCATGTACTTAAAGCGGAGGAATCTGTCGGTGATATTTTTCTCATTGAGGGTTTTCATGTGAAAAGCTTTAACATTGGAGAACAGATTAAAGTCAAAGATTTTGAAGTTTTGGAGCATTCCGTCGAACTAATTCATCTTTTGGAGAAATCCCATATCGAAGCGAAGCCGATTTTGAAGTACGTTGATGGTTCCATTGAATTGGAATTGAATTCGGCCTATAAGGTTAAGTTTGGTGATGGCTCCAACATAGAAAGAAAATTTAATAATTTTGTAGATATTTATGATGATTTGAATTCAAAACAGGCAATAAGTGGTGTAATAGATGTAAGTAATGAAGGGCTTCCTTCGTATAGACCGTTTGGTGAGTAGGTGATTGTGTGAAGAAATCAATTTGGATTGGTATTATGAGTGTGTTGCTGGGTGTCGTTTTGGCATTTCAGCTGAAAATTGTTCAGCAGAATTATTTGAATGGTTCAAGTCCGATGCAAAAATCCAGTGAAATCATGTCGGAATTGAATACGGTGAAGTCTGAAAAAGAGAATCTTGAAATGCAGCTTAAGGATTTAGAGGCAAGACTTCAGGAAATTCAGCAGTCGGAGTCATCGGATAATGCCTTGATTAAAAAGCTGAATGATGACGTTGTTAAGTTGCGTTATTTTTCTGGATTGACTGACGTGAAGGGACAGGGTATCATCATTACATTGGATAACCCACCGGAAGATAGTGGTTATGCTTATGAGAAGAATATCGTATACGATTATCAGTTGGTATTGAATCTGATTAATGAGTTGAATGCCGCTGGTGCGGAAGCGATCTCTATCAACGAGCAACGTATTATTGCTTTTTCTGAAATTAGAGCGGCAGGGAACGCCATCAATATCAATAAAATTCCACAGTCCACACCGTTTGTCATCAAGGCAATTGGCAACAAGGAAACCCTTGAAGGCGCTGTGAATCAACGCTTTGGTATTGTGTCAATTTTAAGAGAAAACAGTTACTTTGTTGAAGTTAAGAAATACGACGATATACAGATTCCAAGATATGGTGGTATTATCAAGTTTAATTATGCGAAGACAAATGATTAGTCAGGTGTAAACCATGAATCGAAAACAAAAAATTACCAGTATATTGCTGATGATGCTGACGCTATTATTGGTGTTTCAGTACAAGGTTTTTCAAAATAGTGCGAAGTATGTGGGGCTTTCCGATATCGCACGATTGCAAAGTGAATTGACCAAGGCAAAGGCAGAGGTTGATGTACTGAGGGAACAAGTGAATGAGAAAGAAGGTGCGGTTTCCTTGCTGGCTGATGCCAGCGAAGAGGATTCTTTAGAAGACCTTTTATATGAAACAAAAAGTACGCTGGAATTGGTATCTGGTCTTACAGCGGTTACTGGTGAAGGTGTTATTGTACTGGTTACAGATGGTGAACGTGAGTTGTTGGCAAACGAGAATCCCAACAACCTGATGGTCCATGATGTCGATATCAGAAATATCGTAGATGATTTAAGAAATTCGGGGGCCGAGGCGATTTCCATCAATGGTCAAAGAATTGTTTTTGGAGAAACCAAAATCTACTGCACCGGCCCAACGGTGAAGATCAACGACGATGTATTTTCCCAGCCTTTTATCATCAAGGCGATTGGCGATCGATATTTCTTGGAGGCTTCTGTGAATGCACCGGGGCAGTATGGCTATATACTGAAACAATGGGGCATATTCGTGGAAGTCAACACCAGCGTCAATATAGAAATTCCTGCTTATACGGGCACTAGAGATTTATTGTATGCAGAAGAAGTGAAGGAGAGTGAGTAGTGTGTTAATTGCAATTATAGGTATTGTATTAGGCCTTGCGATTGGGTACTTTATTCCAATTTCAATTGGCATCTCATATTCCGTATATATTTCTGTTGGCTTATTGGCTGCGATTGACTCGGTTTTTGGAGGCGTTAGGGCCAATTTGGAAGAGAAATTCGATACTTTGGTATTTATTACAGGTTTTTTTACAAATGCCATTCTGGCGATGTTCCTTGCCTATGTGGGTGATAACTTAGGTGTGCCACTTTATTATGCCGCTGTTTTTGTTTTCGGAACGAGATTTTTCAAGAACTTGAGCATCATTCGCCGAGTGTTTCTCGAAAAAGTCAGAAAGCATGAAAATGCGTAAAATATTTATGGAACATTTTTGAAAAAAGTATGAAAATATCTATACTTTGAAGTAACAAATGTGTTATTATATGATTATGAATAAGAGATAACAACATATTGTGGTTTTTAAATAAAATGATGGGGAAGCAACACAAGAAAGGGGCATTTGCATGTTAGAGTTTGATTTAGATATGGAGCAGTTCGCACAAATTAAGGTTGTGGGCGTTGGCGGAGGCGGTAATAACGCTGTAAACCGCATGATCGAGTCTAACTTAAAAGGTGTTCAGTTTATTGCAATTAACACTGATAAACAAGCCTTGTACAATTCTCGGGCAGAGTATAAAATTCAAATTGGCGAAAAGTTGACAAGAGGTCTCGGCGCAGGTGCGAATCCGGATATTGGTTCAAAAGCTGCTGAAGAGAGTCGTGACGATATTTTCCAAGCACTTCAGGGTGCTGATATGGTATTCATTACAGCAGGTATGGGCGGTGGAACTGGTACAGGTGCTGCGCCGGTTGTCGCTGAAGTGGCTAAGGAAATGGGTATTTTGACGGTAGGTGTTGTTACAAAACCCTTTACTTTTGAAGGTAAACGTAGAACATTACATGCTGAAAAAGGCATTAGTGATTTAAAGAAAAAAGTGGATACACTCGTGACTATTCCGAATGATCGTTTGTTGCAAGTCATCGAAAAGAGAACGTCTATCGTAGATGCGTTCAGAATTGCTGATGATGTTCTTGGACAAGGTGTTCAAGGTATTTCGGACTTAATTGCGATTCCAGGTCTTGTTAATCTTGACTTTGCGGATGTTAAAACAATTATGTTCGAAAGGGGTCTTGCACACATGGGCGTGGGTATGGCCAGTGGTGAAAATAGAGCGGTTGAGGCAGCTAAACAAGCGATTCACAGTCCTTTGTTGGAAACTACAATTGTCGGTTCGCAAGGTGTCCTTTTAAATATCACAGGTGGTAATAGCTTATCGCTGTTTGAAGTCAATGAAGCGGCAGAAATTGTTCAAGACGCAGCTGATCCAGATGCGAATATCATTTTCGGTGCGGTTATCGATGAGTCTTTAAAGGATGAAATCAGAATTACTGTCATTGCGACAGGCTTTGATGTAGATCCTGTTGAAATATTGAAGGAAGAAAAGGTTCTCGTTAAGCCGGAAGAAACTGTGGTTCCTGTGGAAACTGCTGAAGAAAAAGTCGAAGAAATAGTTGAAGAGAAGACAGTCCCAGCAAATGAACCCGGTGAGTTCGATATACCGACATTTTTAAGAAGAAAAAGATAGTTAAAAACCACCGATAGGTGGTTTTTTTTCTAAGGTGCCATGCCAAGATGGGGGGAAATCAGATGAAATGTCCTTTTTGTAATTATGAAGAATCCAAGGTTGTAGATTCTAGACCGACGGAGGAAGGTGCTGCCATTCGTAGACGTCGTGAATGTGGTCAATGTAAAAATCGCTTTACAACCTATGAGAAAATTGAGGAAGTACCACTTATTGTCGTTAAAAAAGACGGCAACAGAGAATCTTACAACCGCAACAAATTGATCAACGGTATTGTCAGGGCGTGTGAAAAACGTCCGGTTTCAATAGAACAAATTGATCATATGTTGGATCATATTGAAAAGAAACTTCATAATACGATGGAAAAGGAAATCAGTTCACATTTCATCGGAGAATTGGTTATGACGGGTTTGAAAGAGTTGGACGAAGTTGCATATGTTCGTTTTGCAAGTGTCTATCGTCAGTTCAAAGACATCAACTCATTTGTAGATGAGTTGACGATGTTGTTGAAGGAAAAGAATCAGTAGGAAGAATTATGATCAAGAGAATAGCAGAAAATGGCGTGGTAACTTATACATTTGAACAATTTGATAAAATTCCGTGGTTGGGTCACGGATTGACAACGAGAATGGGTGGGGTCAGTGCTCCACCTTTTCATAGCTTTAACTTAGGTAAAAACACATTGGATGTCAAAGAGGCGCTTGAAGAAAATTACAGACGCCTTATTGAGGCCCATTCCACAGAAGATTATCGTATTTTTTTGACTAATCAGGTACATGGTGATACAATTCAATGTGTTGCGTTTAATAACAGCGATGAAAAACTGAAGGTGTTTGATGAAACCGATGGACTGATGTCGGATGCATCGAAAGTGTTCCTGATGAGTTTTTATGCGGATTGTACGCCTCTGTTTTTTGTCGACCCAGTGAAAAAGATCATTGCGGTGAGCCATGCCGGTTGGAAGGGCACCGTTAAAAATATTGGAAAGAAAACCGTTGAACAAATGTGTGACCGATACGGCTCAAGACCGGAGGATATCCTCGCAGGGATTGGTGCTTCTGCCGGCATCTGTTGTTACGAAGTAGGCGGTGAAGTTATTGAGCAACTGACAAAGGCGATACCGACAGCAAAGGATTTCTATATAGCGCTTGAGAACGGCAAATATCGGGTAGATGTGAAAAAGGCAAATGTAGCTTCGATCATGTCGGCAGGCGTTTTAGAAGAACACATAGAGGTATCTGATCTATGCACCATCTGTAATGAGGAATTTTTTTCTTATAGACGGGATGGTATTACAGGTAGAATGAGCGGCTTTATTTATTTAAAGTAGTGTTATAGATGAGGTTAAAATGGATGTATTAGAAGTAAATAAAGAAATAAAAGGGCAAAGTAGAAATGTGATTTCTGTGATTTATCCAGGGAGTATTGCTGAAGAATTGGAATTTGAAATAGGCGATATACTGCTTTCGATTAATGATACAGCAGTTGAAGACGTTATTGATTACCTTTACTTAGTTTCAGATGATTATCTTGAGATAGAAATTGAAAAATCTGATGGTGAAATATGGACCTATGAAGTCGAGAAAGATTATGATGAAGAACTAGGTATTGAGTTTTCAAATCCGATTATGGATTGTGCTCAATCTTGTACCAATAAGTGCATTTTTTGCTTTATCGATCAAACGCCAAAAGGGATGCGAGAAAGCCTTTACTTTAAGGATGACGATTCTAGATTGTCCTTCTTACAAGGTAATTTTCTAACCCTGACCAATTTGAGCGATAAGGACATCGATCGTATCGTGGCATACAACATCAGTCCGATTAACGTTTCTGTCCATACGACGAATCCAGAGCTCAGAAAACGTATGTTAAACAATAAGTTTGCAGGTAACATTATGGATAGACTTAAGAAATTGACTGAAAACCGAATTGTGGTTAACGGTCAAATTGTCATGTGTCCGGGTTATAATGATGGTGAGGAACTGATTAGTACCGTGAAGTCACTTTATAATTTAGGGGAGAATTTCAGTACATTAGCGGTGGTGCCGGTTGGTATTTCGGATTATCGCGAGGGTCTTGTTGAGCTGACACCTGTTTCTGAGGCTTTGGCTGTTAAAACGGTTCAAGATATAGAAGCATTGCAGGATCAATTCTTAGCCGACTCTGGCAGACGCTTTGTCTATTTGTCGGATGAGTTCTACTTGCTGGCGGGTGTAGAAATGCCGCCTGCAGAAGCTTATGATGGTTTTCCTCTGCTTGAGGATGGTGTGGGTCTTATTAGAAAACTGGGCGGAGAGGTCTCTGAGCTTCTCGATGCAGTAGATGAGCGCGGCATCGTACCAAAGGAAGTGACAATCGCCACAGGGAAGCTGGCGGAGGATTTTATTCGAACACTTGCTGAGAAAATCATGAGCAAAACGGATCAGGTGAAAATCAATGTTGTTGGTGTTAGCAATGATTTCTACGGTCATATGATTACGGTGGCGGGTCTTGTCACAGGACAGGATTTGGTTAAACAGTTAGGTGGCATGGACCTCGGTTCTAGAGTGCTTGTTCCTAGAGTGATGATGAAATCGGATGCGTTGGTGTTCCTTGATGATTATACAATGGAGGAAATTGAAGAGAAGTTATCGGTGGAAGTTTTTGCGGTTCTCAATGAAGGACGGGATTTCATCGAAAAAATATTATTTTAGTGGAGGTTCAGATGTCGAGACCAATAGTAGCGGTAGTCGGTCGTCCAAATGTTGGTAAGTCAACATTTTTCAACCGAATTGCCGGAAAGAGAATTTCAATTGTAGAAGATACCCCAGGGGTAACTAGAGATAGAATATATACAGATGTAGAGTGGCTGGGTAAACATTTTACCATGATTGATACCGGTGGTATTGAACCGGAATCAACAGACATCATCTTATCACAGATGAGAAATCAGGCTGAAATTGCCATCGAAACAGCGGATGTCATCGTTTTTATGGTGGATGGTAGAACAGACATTACGTCTGCCGATGAAGAAATCGCACAAATGCTGAGACGATCAAAAAAAGAAGTCATTTTAGCAGTTAACAAGGTAGATTCAGGTATTGCCGATGATACGATTTATCAGTTCTATAGTTTGGGACTGGGAGATCCTATCGCAATTTCATCAGTCAACTTGTTGAATTTAGGTGATTTGCTTGATGTCATCATCAGCAAGTTCCCAGAGGATGCCAATACGGATGAAGATGATGATATCATCAAGGTTGCTGTGATCGGTAAACCGAATGCAGGTAAATCTTCTTTGATCAACAAATTCCTAGGGGAAAATCGAGTGATTGTCAGTGATATTGCGGGAACGACTCGTGATGCCATCGATACGCCATTCGAGCATAATGGTCAAAAATATACATTGATAGATACGGCGGGTATCCGACGTAAGAGCAGAGTGGATGAAAGCATTGAGAAATACAGTGTTATTCGTGCGCTTGCAGCGATCGAACGTTCCGATGTCTGTCTGCTGATGATTGATGCAGATGAAGGGATTACGGAACAGGATACGAAAATCGCAGGTTATGCACATGAAGCCGGCCGCGCGGTCATCATTCTCGTCAACAAGTGGGACTTGATTGAGAAGGATAATAAAACTTACAATGAGTTTGTCAGCAAAGTGCGTTCTGAATTCGCATTCATGTCTTATGCACCGATTGAATTCATTTCGGCTAAGACGGGCCAACGATTTGATAATATTCTTAAGCTGGTCAATTACGTGGCAGAACAGCAAGTCATGCGTGTAACGACAGGTCTACTCAACGACATTCTTAACGAAGCGATTATGTTGAACCAACCACCGTCGGATAAGGGCAAGCGTCTTAAGATTTACTACATGACCCAATCATCGGTTAAACCGCCAACCTTTGTACTTTTTGTCAACGACAAGGAATTGGCCCACTTCTCATACGTTCGATACATTGAGAACCAGCTGAGAAAGAATTTTAAATTTGAAGGAACATCACTGAAGTTTATTGTTAGAGAGAAGAAAAATTAACTAAGGATGTGAGAGCTTGAATATTTGTATCTTAGGTGCCGGCTCATGGGGCAGCGCTTTGTCCATGGTACTGGCAGACAACGGTCATCAAGTGAAACTTTGGACCAGAAATGAAGATCAATGTCATCAGATAAACGCAATGCATACCAATCCAAAATATTTGAAAGAGGCAGTTTTAAGCGATGCTATTGTCGCAACAACGGATCTTAAAGCAGCTATTGCGGATACGGCAGTGGTTGTGATTGCCGTTGCGTCCCAATCGATACGTTCTGTGTTGGAGCAAACGGGCGGTTGTATTATGCCTTCTCAAATTGTCGTGAACGTTTCAAAGGGCATCGAAGTAGGCAGTCTTGACCGTATCTCCGAGATTGTGACTGAGTTCTATCCTGTGGTGAAGTTTGTCGCTTTATCTGGACCATCCCATGCGGAAGAGGTAGCGGCTAAACTACCGACGACCTTGGTGTCTTCATCGGTAGATTTGGAAACGGCTGAATTCATACAAGATCTGTTCAATACGGAATATATGAGAATATATACCAATACGGACATTATCGGTGTCGAGCTTGGTGGCGCTTTGAAGAACATCATCGCTTTAGGTGCGGGTATTTCCGACGGTATGGGCTTTGGAGACAATTCCAAGGCGGCGCTGATGACAAGAGGCATCCGTGAGATCTCCTTGCTTGGCGAGAAAATGGGTGCGGATATGTCTAGTTTCAGTGGCTTATCCGGTATTGGTGATTTGATTGTAACTTGTACCAGTATGCATAGTAGAAACAGACGTTGTGGTATTCTTATTGGTGAAGGTATGCCGGTAGACGAGGCTGTAGCGAAAATCGGCATGGTGGTGGAAGGCATCTACACCATTCGATCGGCGTATGATCTTTCCCTAAAATACAATGTGGAAATGCCTATTACCCATGCCCTTTACCATGTGGTCTATGAAGGCGTGGATGCAAGGGATGCAGTGAAATCTTTAATGACCCGTGCCAAAAAGCACGAGATGGAAGCGCAGTTCCGTCTAGTCTAGTAATTCACTGCCATATAGTGTATAATGGAGTTAGGTGATAATATGTTGGAAATAGTGATTATTTTAAGCGAAATTGCATTAGGAGTTTCTATTTTTGGCTATCTTTTTTCTGTTATAAAAGAGGGCGTGGATATCGTTAATGAAGAGGTGCACATCTCAAGTAAAAGGGTGACGCAGCAGATTGTTGACGACTTGGATTATAAAGTATTTCGATTGGGCAAAACCCGTTTGATGATTGGTGATGAGATTAAGATTTATCTTAAAGACAAGAAACTAATACGGGGTATTGTCGTTGGCGCAAGAAAAAAGACCAACGCCTTATGTATCGTTACGGAGAAAGATGAGGTTATGGAACTTAAAATTGCATCCATTAAAAAGTTGAAAGTAATTACAAAATACGGGAAACTATTTTAGACTACTTTGTCCGTAAGGACAATGTAGTCTTTTTGTAGGAGAAGCAAGTACTGAAAATAGATTATGATGCAATAGGTGATGATTATGGTAAAAGTAAGACCTTTTAAAATGATACGCTCGATACTGATTGTCGGCGTCATACTGTTTTTCTCGGTTAAATTTGCATTAGCGACTTTTTTCAAGGAAAATCTGACGTATGAATTGACTTATGATCAGCTCAACGTGGAACGCCATTACGACAGTATTTTGTTCCGTAATGAGACCATTGTCTATTCTAATTCTTCCGGTAATATCAAGTACTTTGTCGCTGAAGGAGAAAAGGTCAAAAAAGGTCAAAAAATTGCAGAAATCTACTTTAACGACCAATTGGAAAGCGTTAGCAATCCGGTTGAAGAAGCGACGGAAGAAAAAGAGCTGGCGATTTCAGAAATCATCGAAGTGAATATTGGAGAAATTGATGATTCTTTGGATCAATTGTTAGCGGATTCTGTTATGGCAATCAAAGATGGCAATTATGAAAAGGCCAGCGAGTTAAAACAGGATTTGATTCTAAAAATGGAAAAGCGTGATCGTTTGGTGGCTAACAAATCGCTTGTGAACAACAAGTCCAGTTTTTCTCAGCAATTTGTAGGTAGCGGGGATTTAGGAGAAGGTGAAAGCCTTAGTTTATACAGTCCTTATGCCGGCATTGTGACGTTCAATGTCGATAATTTAGAAGAAGAGTTCACGATAGAGGAAATTTATAACATTGACTACAGCACGGTTATCAACCAAAGCATGGGGATTTCACCCCTCAGCGATAACGTGATTTATAAAAATAGCCCGGTCTACAAGCTGGTTGAACCATCGATGTGGTTCATGGCTGCAGTGATTGGGAAAGAAGAAATCAATACTTATGAAACCGATAAAGTGGTTACCGTTCAAATTGGAGAGGATGCCATCAAAGGTGTCGTTGCAGACGTTTTTGAAAGCGGTGATCAAGGCGCGTTGATTATAAAATTTACGGACCAATTTCCATCCTTTTATAAACTCAGAAAGGTGGATGTTACGGTTGTACGTGAGAATTATCAAGGTCTTAAAGTTAGAAAAGATTCTATCATTACAAAAGAGGGGCAAAATGGTGTGCTGGTTTTAGGCGTAGATAATACGGCAACCTTTGTGCCAATCAAAGTTATAGGGTATAATGAAGAAGACGCTGTAGTTGCTGATGAGTTTTTCTACGTAGGTACTGGCGACGATAAACAGCGGGTAAGAACATTGGATCGATTTAATGAAGTACTCATTAATCCTGAGCGCTTTAATGAAGGCGATACAGTATACTAAGGAGCTTGTTGTGATGGAGTATTTAAAAATAAATTTAGAAGAAATCAATGCGAATATCGAAAGAGCATGTGCACGTGCTGGCAGAAGCAGGGATGAGGTGACGCTGATTGGTGTTACCAAGACAATCGATGAACCGGCAATCAATGCATCGATTCAGTATGGTGTTACGGATATTGCTGAAAATAAGGTGCAGGAGATTACTAGAAAATACGATAATATCCATAAGGGTGTCAAATGGCATTTGATTGGTCATTTGCAAACCAATAAGGTAAAATATATTATCGATAAGGTTGATTTGATTCATTCATTGGATAGTTTTAAGCTGGCAGAAGAGATTGATAAAAGAGCTGCTCAGCATGGCAAAGTGATGGAAGTGCTGATTCAGATCAACGTTGTAGACGAAGAAAGTAAATTTGGTATTCCAAGATCAGAAGTGATGTCTTTGTTGGAGGAAGTATCCAAATTACAGCACATTAAAGTGGCAGGTTTGATGAACATTGCTCCGTTCTACGATGATCCAGAGATGGCACGTAGGGATTTTAAAGTGATGAAACAATTGTTTGATACATTAAAGGATACGACTTTTGATAATGTCGAAATGAAATATCTATCGATGGGCATGACGGGTGATTACGAAGTGGCTGTCGAAGAAGGTGCAAATTTATTGAGAGTAGGAACGGGCATCTATGGTGCCAGAGACTATAGTAAATAGTGGGGGGCTAAGTATGGCAGATAAGTTCATTGATAAGGTAAAGTATTTCATGGGTATTGAAACGGTTGCAGACGATGATACATATGAGGAAGATCAAGTTGTTGACGTGCCTGAGGCAACGAAAACACAGAATACAGGCACTTACTATGCAGGTGGGTCTTCTTACACGAAGCAAACAGCCAGCGCCTCAAACAATGTCGTCAATATTCACAAGAATAACCAGATGAAGGTTGTATTGTATCAGCCTAAGGAATTTGATGATACAAAGACGATTGTGGATAGTTTGAAAAGCAGAAAACCGGTGATTATCAATATTGAAGATATTGATACAGAACTGGCTAGAAAAATATTTGATTTTTGCAGTGGTGCCCTTTACGCTTTGGATGGTCATATCCAAAAAATTTCAAGGGGAATTTTTATTCTTGCGCCTAATAATGTAGACGTTTCGGGTGACGTTAAAACAGAATTAGGTAAAAAAGGTGTTTCGCCTTGGATGGGAAAAGATATGAAAGAATTATAGGTGATGAGTATGTATACATTAAAGGTGGCATTGCTACTGTTTATTCGAGCAATCTATTTTATCATTATTGCTCGAGCGATTATGTCTTGGTTTATTAGGGATCTTAGAAATCCTATTGCAAGATTTCTCCATGAGATTACAGAACCTTTATTAGCACCTATTAGAGCGCTACTTCAGGCGCTTGGATTGGGCGGTACGATGTTTGATTTTTCACCGCTGGTTTTATTTTTGCTTTTGCAAATGCTTGCGAACTTTATCGTTAGGATGTAGAGGTCATGTCAGTGAATAGAGAAAAAGCCTTAGCCGGTATCCGAGTTGAATCCAGTGATCATAAGGTATTGCTCAGTCGGTTTTGTGATTTGATTGACCGGGTCATCAAACAGCATACAACGGAATTTACGTATTTTGTATCCCCCGATTTATTGGGGGATTTTTTTCACATACTCACATTTACGAGAGATGTTGCCTATAGCGTTTTTGGCGGCTACAAGGAAGCTGAGTATGTGCTTGTTGCGGTGCACCCAGACTATATACCCATGGTGGCGGATGAGGCATTCCCCATTGATATGCTGGTTATTGAAGCTGGGCGTCAGCAAAGTGAGATTGAGCACAGGGATATACTTGGCAGTTTGATGGCCCTTGGTTTTTCCAGAGAGCGCATGGGTGATATCGTTCTTTTGGAAGATCGTGCACAAGTCATGATTCTAAACGATATGGCTGATTATGCCGTGACTTCTCTGAGCAGTGTAGGCCGTAACAAGGTCACTGTGCATCGCGAATCCCTCAGTGCTTTTATGGAGAAGCCCGTGACTTATAAGGAAATGGCGACGACGGTAAAATCCGTTCGACTTGATGCGATTATTGCATCTGCCTACAATCTTTCGCGAAGTAAGGCGTCGGATTTGGTTAACGCCAAGCGAGTTAAAGTCAACTACCGACCGGTCCAATCGACATCCAAGGAGTTGCATGAAGGGGATATGGTTTCCGTACGTGGACAGGGACGCTTTATACTCGAAAGCATTTTAGATCGAACCAAAAAAGATCGTATTAAAATTATCATAAAAAAAGTAGTGTAGGTGTTATTTTTATCTGATTCTGGGCATATTCATAGTAAGATGTGTACGATGCTAGAATAAGAAGGTGATAGAATGGATTCTACTACGAATATAACCTATACGAAGCGTATGAAAGCCGCGGTCGCCGCCCGAGATCATTCTGAGAAAATTTTGAGAAGGGCTATGGCTTCATTGCAGTATGTAACCATTAATGATAAGGATTATCTAAAGGCAATTCGAAACATTGAACACAGCAAAGAATT
>JAFGTX010000071.1 GCA_016938815.1 Clostridia bacterium
AAGCCAAGGGCTAAATAAAGAACAACAACCGTTAATAGAAGGCCTGCAAAAAGTTGAACCCCACGTTTAAGCGGGGATACTTTTGATACATTCACCGTTGCATCCGGTAATTTATATTTGATTTGCATCCGATTTCACCTTGACAGCCGTGCCAAAAGCAACGACTTCCACACTACCAACACCGTTCTTCTGGTTAGCCGAGTTGCCGATGACACTGGTTTCGATACGCAAGTTGATAATATAATCATAATGTCCTGCGCTTTCTTTCATCCGAAGAATAGCTTCTCTTCTTGCTCGGTCAACTAAAGATTCATAGGAAATAACTTTACCGCCGACAATGTTAATCAAGGACGCCAAGATGCGTTTAAAATAATCGATAGAGATGACGGCGCTCCCTGTCACCAAGGCAGATTCCGTCGCCACCAGATTTTCCGGCAATTTTGAAACAGATAACACGGGTAAAGCGATACTCGCTGCTTCACGTTCAGAAATCGATTTAAAATGCTTCTTTTCAGCTGCTGTCCCAGCAAAATAACCTAGTGCCAAAAGCCCTAAAAATAATACTATCTTCATAGGCGCCTACTCAACTAAAACCGCAGTACCATAGACATAGAGTTCCGATGCGCCTTGTGCTACCGAAGACGTCGCAAATCGGATATTTACAACCCCGTTAGCGCCCATGGATTTTGCCTGTTCTACCATTCTTTCCATGGCTTCCTGTCTAGATTCTTGTAAAAGCTCAGTATAGCCTTTCAATTCACCACCTACGATGTTTTTTAAGCCTGCCATGATATCTTTACCAACGTGCTTAGCACGAACAGTACTACCAGAGACGATACCGTACATTTCAACGATTTTCTTTCCTGGAATTGTTTCTGTGTTCACTAAATACATAGAATAACCACCTTCATTTATTTTCTTAAGTCTCCTTCAAATTATACCAGTTATTGCTAAAGAAAATCATTAAGAAACTATTATCTCTTTAAAAGTCAGTCCGTCTTAGTGTCCACCCCGCATGACGCGTTCTGGATACCACTTGGAGTACCAGTTGGTGAACTTAAGTGCACCCCATATCAATATATAAAGCGTTGGTGCAAACTGGTAAAGGTGCATTTGATAAAGCATCATGACGACAGCTCCCTGCAATATGAACAAGATACACCAAAATAAGGTCAGATGCTGATTGGTGCGTTTGAAAATCACATTGTCCGGACTTCCTTCAAAATTATACTTGGAGTACTCCGAAGTCAGTGTATGGTTTTCGAAAAGTGAAAGTCCCCAAATGGCTCCAATCGCCAAATAATTGAGAACAACACCATTGACGCCTAAAATCGCAATCCCCAACAAGTCAAGCATGGACAGTATAAAGAAATACAAACACGAACCCTTTTCGAATCGGGTTGTCATACCAGTACCACGCTTCACAACGAGAACCGTAACACTTAAAACCAGCGGTATCCAAGCACCGATGAGGGCGTTAAAGTTGATGCCGATCCACGAAACCATCCACACGACGAATAACACAGACATCCATTTTTCTCCGGCTATGCCGAGTACTTTGCTATTCTTTTCTATACTCTGAGTGTTTTTTGTAGTTTGAGATCTATTATCCTCATTTTCACTTCCGTCAAAAATACCACCCATTTTCATCATAAACTCAAGACTGCCGTTCACTTTGTACTTGCCATCCATCATCGCCTGCGCCCCGTCTAACTCTCCATCTGATATCTGACGCCACACCTCATAGGTCGTTATGATTTTTGTCGTGTAGTTTTCTGATGGTCCTTTTATCAAGCGACAAGTGCCCCTATCAATCTCAAAATGATGGGTCTCAGACAAGTCCGTGAATTCTATTTCAAGAATCGCCGACATCCCCTCTGCATTTTGAGGATTGAAGCTGTGTTTCATCAGCGTTAAAAAGTCATAGCCGACGCTTAAAACCGGGACTTGTCCTTTTTCCAACTCAACGCGAGCATCCCCAGCACCACCGTCTGCTGACCAGCTGGCATTGGCCATCTCAACAAAGTCCTCAACCGCAACCAAAGGTTTTTCAAGCGCCCTCGCCGTCTCTGCTGATAAGGCATTCATTGCCGCCATCTCTCGGCCTGCCGTCGTCACTGCATCCAAATACCACTGGATGCGACCACGTAGTGGTTTAACCGACAGCAGTTCACCCATAACGCATAGAATCTCCGCATCTAATTCACCATTGACAATCTCCTTAACGGAAGTCACCATGGCATCAAAATTATGACGTTCCGGAAAACCGCAATTCGTGATTAAGACATTCTTCTTTTCTTTAAGGACATATCGTTCTGGATGGGTATAAGCCCCTCCTATTTGAACAATGTCAGGCTTAAATAGAGGCAAAGTGCGCTCTACAAATTTCTTAAGAATCGCCGTCATGCCATAATGATACAGGGGTGTCGCCCAAATGATTATATCTGCATTTTTGTAATTTTCCAGCAGCATCACCATGTCATCTTTGAAAACACATTGTCCCGGCGTCTTCTTCCAACAGGAGAAGCAACCACAGCATTGATGAACGTCAGCATCCTTCAGCACAACGTGGTCAACTTGCACAGGTTCAAGAGCACTATAGCCTTTTAGAAAGGTCTCTACAAGTACATTTGTATTACCACGCAGTCCACGTGGACTGCCATTCAAAACCAATATATTTTTCATGATTTTATTCTCCACATTCTCTCAATAGCTCTAGGCAAGCATCCACCCATTTGATATTGCCCTCCGCACTGTAACGTCCTCTCAAAATCGCCATCTTCCAATACATTGCCTCAGAAG
>JAFGTX010000388.1 GCA_016938815.1 Clostridia bacterium
ATGCATCTCCTATTATAATTAATTTTATGATAAATTTCAAAATTTTCTCATTTTATAGACAAAATTGGCAAGCAAAAACTCCACTTTTGTGGAGTTTTTTGGCTTTTCGCTTAAAGCAATACTTCCTTATGTATTGTTCAGGCGTCTTTATATAGTAGGTTTGCTGTATGGCATTTACTAGATACCCCCAACATGTAGATAACAAACAAATATTATGAAATTTAGGCAATATTTTTTTTGGTTTTTTCGTTATTATCATATATATTATATGTAGAAATCTTTTTTTGGGGTATAAAGATTTTGTCGTTCGAAAAATTTGTTCAAATACTTAATGGGGGTTATCTTATGATTCTATTTAACATGAAAACATCATCCTCAAAGATAATCGCGACACTGTTTATCCTTTTCGCGGTTTATATATTGGGATGCGGCAATTCCTTTGCAGTGGACTTCACTTACGCTAATGATCCGATAAGCATCGTCATCTATGAAGGAGAAGGCAATACGATTGTGCGGTTGGAAATGAATTTCAACGACGTGTCCGGTTCTTTAAGCATTGTCGATTCAAGCGGTATTCTACTTGACGACTATCTTTATGACGACTATTTCGACACTTATGACTACAGTGATATGACAGGATTTTCTATGGAATCTTGGAATGCCGATTTAATAGCTAACATTTTATCGGACACCTCCACTCTGCATACATTGACATTCCCGGCTGATTCACTACAAGATGGTTCGACCTACAACTCGAATCCTATTACAATCGAATTCTATACCCCTGTTCAACTAGATAGCGTCACAGCAAATAGCGGAGATAATTTCACGCTAGACGTCACCGTTACCACACCTGCCGGTACCATGGTGGCCGCCGTTGCAAAACGATTCGATTTCGAGCAGGAATATCCTTTCAACGATTCATACGATACTCTGACACCACAATTATTGTCAGGAGGTTTTTTATCTGAATTCAGCGGCGAAATTGTCGATGCCTCAAACAGTTTTGCGGCAAGTAGCGGCATGAAAACCCTTGCTGGTTTAGATTTAGATACACCATACACCGTGATGGTGTATACCGAATTGCCGTCAACCAGTGGCAATAACCATGGATCCAGACTTTTTACCGGAACCATTCTGGAAGGCATGCAGTATGCCTCTGGAGAAACACGTCCTGTTTTGGTAACAGAGGACGCCATCAGTACTTACAAATTTAATCAAAGCGATGCGAGTGGCTATGACGTCTATATCGTTCTTTTATTTCAGGATAATATCTTCTCAGACGCCTTGACCGCTAGCGGACAGCCTGCATTACCATACGGCATCGATTTAAACGTAATCATGCAAAACTCTGAATTTACCAGTCTCGCCAACCAAGACGGCACTGCAGAAATCATTGATAATAAACTTATACTCAAATTACAGGATAACATATTCTCAGACTCTAATACATTCTCACTGCGCATTCCTGCCGGTACCGTGAAAAATACATCCGGTTATGCCAATGAAGATATAGAGGTCTTGACAGAGTTTACGCTCTCCGACAACAGCATGGTTCTCAATCAAATTAAACCTGGTAGTATTTCACAGAACATTGATAGTAGTAGCAATCAAATATCAATGATGCTCACAGAACCTGGAATGATTTTCAACTCTTTTGTTGAAGGCCCTGATTTTAATACCTCTGATTTATTCAACACTACAACCTCAGTAGAAGATACCGATTATGAGATCAATGTGCCAAACACGCTAGAGTTTCTTACCGTACCTGCTGGAGATACAAAAGTTGGCACAACATTCACCAATTTAACACCAGAAACAGATTACTGGTGGATTACAACCGTCCACTTAAACGACCCTACTAAAGAAATCATGGAAGGTCAAATCTATCACTTTACAACGGCTGCATCGCCTCCTTCAATGGAAATGCAAGGTATTGAATATTGTACCGGCGACACTTCTGCTGTTGCAGGAGACGACTCCGTTTACATTAACTTTAGCCAATCGCTTACCAATATCGGTAGTGCTTCAGATTACAGCGTTTACGTTGATTATGACAGCGACGACACCCTAGATGTGACCATCAGCCCATCGGACTACACCCTTGTTCAAGACTTACAAGCTGGCATGACCGACAATCAAGTTCGACTCATTTTCGGCGACGAAATGGCTAGCGCCCTTGACAACATCTATAATGCTCAAATTAAAGTTGCAGTTGCTAATCTCACAAACATCGAACCAAATGTGACTGCTAGTGGCACTACCTATTTGTACGTGGATGTACCAGGCCGATGCGCCGATATCCATCAGCCGGCACTAATCGACTCAATGACAAGCGCAAATTATCCCGTAATGGACTTTGACGTAGACACCGTATCCTATACAGTGCCTATCCTGCCAAGTGACTACAGCAGCATGATCAGTAACGGCAGTATGGCTGCATTCCCTGTAGATAACAACGCATCCGTCTATCCTACAAGCGATGGTTACGGCGTATTTAGTCTTCAGGTCACGGCAGAAACCGGCAATATTGTAAAAACTTATACCGCGACCGCTTCATCCGATAAATTCCTGTTAAGTGATCTTTCAGTAAATGGAACCACCTTGCCACTTTTCACGCCAAATGGCTTTTATGACTATGAAATCCCATTACCTGCCGGCACTACAGATTTACCGACGGTTGAATGGGCGTTGGATTCACCAACACCTCCAGGTGTTGATACCGAGATGGAAGTCACTGGTGATTTATCAACAGAAGCGATTGTTACAATTTATACCATTGATTTAGAGACAAACGATACGATCCACTCTTATCGATTGCTTTTCACCACTGAAGCCAGCGTAAATTTGAACTTGGCGACACTGAGCTTAAGTACGACAGAATACGGGGAAATACCATTTGATACGATGAACCATACTGAGGGAACCGTTGATTTCCACCTCCCATCATCACTGTATGAGAGCATCCTAAATAACAGTACCTTCGTTGGCACTGCAGAGAATCCTACAGCGACGGTGACACTTCCAACAGTGGGTGCCGAAACGACCGTCACCGTCACCGATCCAGTGACCAGCTCCAGTAAAACTTATAACGTCACCATCAACTCATCGGATAAATTCTTA
>JAFGTX010000389.1 GCA_016938815.1 Clostridia bacterium
AGTTAGGATTTTCAAGGTTATTGGCTTCAGCCAAACCTTCCCAAGTCAAACCGTGCTGTTTAGCGATTTTCCAAAGAAGATCGCCGGATTTAACGGTGTAGTTATCCATCGAGAGGAGGCCTTGTTGAACCAAGTCGAAAATATTAAGTGCTTTGACATTAGCGGTTCTGCCATCTTCGCTTGTTGGGATGGATACTTTACCTGCTCTTACTAGGTCGAATACCTTCTCTTGTAGTGCCTTGTTGAAAGTGACGCCTACGATCTCCCAGTTGTTCTCTACAGATGGTGTTAAAACGCCGTTCTTTTCTTCAACGGTGTACTTAATGATTAAGTCACGGATTCGACCGGAATCTTGCATCAATTCATAAGAATCATAGTATTTGTCATTCATAGTTACAAGGTCAAGTCCCATGAGGGTACCAAATCGGTAATTGTTGACTGCCAATTTGTAGACTTTATTCATATCCAATGGTTTGCCATTGATTTGAACATTTTTGACGCGATCGCCCACTTCTTTTGTGATATCGATTTGGTAAGTCAAGCCGGAGAACATGTCGTAGTTGTAGCCACGAACGTCAGGGTTGAATGAAATGGTCATATCGCCTGCTTTGTAAGTATTGTAGTAACTTGCAGACCATTCCATGTATTTGATGAGATTTTCACCGGTAATATTAACACCAACGAGCGTGTTGGAATATTTGTAAATAAATGCGACGTCTTTTTTCTTGAAATCGCCTTGTTTAAGATTTGATCCAAAATTAAAGAGGGCTGCTGATGAAACGTCTGCATCGGTATAGAACATTTGTACATCATTGATTAGATCGATGACAGAGGTATCTTCAACTTGTGAAGTCGGCATGGTTGTAATGGCATCGTCACCTGTAATGTAATCCGGTTTTGCGATGAAGTCGGCTGTAATTTTACCAACCACTTTATTGGCATCAGCTACAGATTCCTCATGTACGAATGCAAAGTCATCAAGGATTTGTTGATCAGCATCTACATCGCTGGTGCCGACGTTTTCGACAGAAACTGACGCCACTTCGTAATCCGAATCTTTTTTAACGACTTGGATATCTGCTACAGCAAGAGCCCAACCGTATGCACCTGGCTCGACAACTTTAACGCCGTTGATTTCTTTATTGTATTGAGAATGGGCGTGTCCACCAAAGATGACGTCAAACTGCGGATAAGTCTCAGCAATGGTTTCAATGCCTTCGTAACCGTGTTCACCCTCTGGTCCCACATGGTAGGCGCCGATAAGGACGTCGTATTTGCCATCAAGTTCTTTAAGCACTTTGCCCGTTTCTTCTAATGTGCTTGTAAATTCCAAGCCTTCAAAGTGACTTGGTGATGATGCTTCCCAAAGAGGGATATTTGGAGGCAGCATGCCGACCACAGCAACTCTTACGCCATTCATGTCGAAAATTTTATAAGCATCGAGCCATCTTTCGTTTGTGCCAGCTTTATAAGTATTGGCTGAAAGTACGGTACCCTTAAAGGCTTGAATATTTTTGTCTAGGAACGATTTTTCAAAGTTGAATTCATGGTTACCGATTGTCCAAAGATCGTAACCCATTTCGTTCATCGCTTGAATCATAGGATGTACCGGAAGATCGTTGAAAAGTTCGGCGCTGTTATCTTGAAGTGTGTCACCACAATCCATAAGAATAACATTTTCTTTTTCAGCACGTTGCTCTTTAACGAGCGTTTGAATCTTTGCAAAACCTGCATCAGAGTCAGATGAATCTGTTGCATAATCGTGTGGATAGATTCTACCATGCAAATCTGATGTTTGTAAAATGGTGATATCGACGGTTTCTGCATCGGCAAATGTTAGGCAGAAACTGGATGTTAACATGAGAATCAACGTTAACAACACAAGGCTTTTCTTTGCAGCTTTAATCATAATACCCTCCTAAAATTTGATATTGTGGCATGGATGTAAACATAATTAGTGAACGGATGTTACATGTTCATTCCACTACATCCAGTATACCCTAAATAAAAGAAATATATTATGTTAAAAGGTTACACTTTGTAAAAAACCTCCAAGCAATCAATTCACGGAATTGAAACCTGGAGGTTTTAATGTTTTTAAACTTCAGTTATTTTAGCAACGAATTCAAAACGTTCGTTATTTGGACCATTGAAGAATACAATTTTACCCTTGCCGACGATTTTTGGTTCACTGATGTCGTGAATGCCGTATGCCTTCAGTGCCTCAATCTTTTCCTCTAAATTATCGACTTTAAAAGCGATGTGTTCCACCGGTCCCACACTGCGCTCTTCGTTTTCAGGTTTTCCGATGAGTTCAATAACGGTGCCATGGGCATCCAGAAAAACCAAGTGGCTGTCAGGGTATTGGTAGTCTTTCAGAATCTTGCACTCCAAAACTTCTGTATAGAACTTTAATGAAAGTGCCATATCTGTCACTTTTATGCCAATATGTCCAAATTTCATAGTACTATTCCTCTTCTTCTGCTTCTTCTTCCCAGATGGCAAGAAAAGCATCGCCGATTTTTTCGTATTCCTCTTCGTCTTCGATTCGGATTAGTTCAATTTCATCGCCATCTTCCTTGTAGCCATAAATGAAAACTGTTTCGCTATTTTCAGGAAGTAGTGCAATGTATTCTTCACCATCCACATCAAAAATGCCGAGTACGGCACATTCCATTTCTTCGCCGTCATCAGTTGTCAAATGGATTGTATTTTCCTCATGATCATGTTCGTGGTCGTGACCGTGACAATCGTCACCACAGCAACCGCTGCCACAACATTCGTGTTTATTTTCAGACATAATTATCTCCTTTTATA
>JAFGTX010000390.1 GCA_016938815.1 Clostridia bacterium
AGGACCATATACGGTTAATGTTACTTTCATCGGGTATAGTACCCAGAGCTACACTGACATTACCCTGTCGCTCGGAGAAAATACAACACTGAACTCTACCCTGGCACCAACCACGACCGAGATTACAGAGGTTACCGTGATTGGGTATGCGACATCAAAATTCAATACTACGCAAACCGGGGCAGTGACCAATATCTCAAATACCCAGATAGCTAATTTGCCTTCAGTAAGCCGCAGTATTATCGATGTTACACGCCTTTCACCCTACGGAGGGGATGGTATGAGCTTTGTAGGCTCAGATGGTCGTACGGCTAACTTTACAGTGGATGGAGCGAATTTCAACAACAACTTCGGTTTGAGTTCTGCTCTGCCCGGTGGAGGTAATCCAATCTCCATTGAAGCTATTCAGGAATTACAGGTTGTAATCGCTCCGTATGATGTTCGTCAAACCAACTTTATTGGCGGTGGTGTAAACGCTATTACAAAATCCGGTACAAACACCTTTAAAGCCAGTGCCTATACTTATCACAGAAATGAAAACATGCGCGGCGATGCTGTTAATGGTAATCAAATCGAGGGTGCGCGTGATCTGGACCGTAATACAACATACGGTTTCACTTTTGGTGGTCCGATTATCAAAAACAAATTGTTCTTCTTCGTAAACGGTGAAATGGCTAAAACACCAACCGTTGTCAATCGTTGGAAGGCTTCAACTGACGGTGTGGCCGATGCCGACAATTATATTTCCCGCACAACAGTCAGCGATCTTCAGACAGTCTCTGATTATGTGAAAAGTAAATACGGATATGAAACGGGATCGTTTACAAATTTCCCTGCAGATGAGAACAACACCAAACTTCTTGCTCGTCTGGATTGGAATATCACGGACAAACACCGTCTGGCCCTGCGTTATAACTACACAAAAAACCTTTCATGGAGACCTCCAAATGGATCTTCCATGGACGGAGGTACCCGTATGTCTGAGGCAAGAATGTCACAGGCTTCAATGTCATATGCCAACTCGATGTATTCGATGGACAACCTTGTTCATTCATTCTCTTTTGACTTAAACAGCCGACTGTCTGATAATTTATCTAACCAGTTTCTGGCAACATTCTCAAAACTTGACGATGTACGCGGGTCCACTTCATCAGAATTCCCATTTATTGATATTTTGAAGGATGGACAAGCCTATCTGTCTTTGGGATATGAACTTTTTACATGGAACAATGGCGTTCACAACAATGTCTGGAATATAAAGGACGAACTCACATACTATTTAGGCAATCATAAAATTGTAGGTGGAATTGCTCACGAATATAAGATGGTTGATAATGCTTATATGCGTAACGGAACAGGATACTATCGCTACACAAGTCTTGACGACTTCTTAAACGAAGGAACACCTGAAATTGTAAACTTAACCTATGGTTATGAGGGAGAAAGCAATCCTGCAGCCCGCATAAGAACAAACAAAATCGGAGTTTACGGGCAAGATGATTGGAGAGTTAATGCATTTTTCACACTTTCGTACGGAGTTCGTATAGACGGGCTTTTCTTCAATAACAGTGACCTGATAACAAACAACGCTATCTATGAAATTGATTATTCCGGTCGTAATATCGATACAGGAGAATGGCCTTCAACCAATATCATATTCTCTCCCCGCATTGGTTTTGCGTGGGATGCATTTGGCGATAAGAGCCTGAAGGTTCGTGGAGGTACCGGTCTTTTCTCGGGTAATTTACCTCTTGTATTCTTCACCAATATGCCTACCAACGGTGGAATGGTACAGTATCAGGCACAGATAAATGCAGCGAACGCA
>JAFGTX010000391.1 GCA_016938815.1 Clostridia bacterium
TGTTAATGCCGGTTCATAATGTCCAGAAGATGCTGTTGTCTGTTGTCCCTTCTTTGCTAGACAGTCTGTCAATTTAAAGGCATAAGAGGAACTAAGTCAGTTCCCCATTAATTACTTTTCTGATCATATGATCATCCAGTATTTTCTTGTTCATCTGCGACGCATAAATCAATGCATGGGTGCAGACTTTATTCACTAGTCTTGCAGCTCCCGATGAATACGTATAAATCAATTGCAAGGCACTGTCAGAAAACAACTCGTTTTGAACTCCTGCAAAGGTAAGATGCCTTTGTATATAGCTATCAGTCGTTGCTCTGTCCATTCTCTCAAATTTACAAGAGATATCAATCCGTTGTTTTATCGCTTGATAAGATTGCAGATTTAAACGATCCCACAGTTCACTTTGTCCTACCAGTATGAGGGCCATAGGACTCTGTGCATCCATTTTAAAGTTTAAAAGGAATCTGACTTCCTCCAGCATTTCCTTGTCCAGAAGATGAGCTTCATCAAGAATCACTACCGGTCTCTTGTTGTGTATGACAAGCATCAGTTCAATCTCCCTGTGCAACTGTCTCTTGGCATCTCCCCGATAGAATTTTGCTTCAAATCCAAGCTGTTCAAGTAATCCTTTGTAAAAGTGCCTAGGGGTCAATTTTGAATCTGCAAGATACATGACCTCATATTTGGCAGGATCCAATGTATCCCTCAGCTTACGTATCGTAGTGGTTTTACCTGTTCCACATTCACCGGTCACCACGGCAAAGAGTTGTCTGTTAGCCGCATAAGCCAGTCGACTGATGATTTCACTCATCTGTTCCGAGTCATACAACTCAGTCGTGGGAAGATTTCTGGCGAAAGGTGTATTCGTCATTTCAAAATGAGATTCAAACATGACGGTTACCTCCTTTTGTTAAATCTGTATATGAAATGGCTTGGCGTACCTTCTCTGCTTTTTGATGGTTTTGCTGTTGGCAGGCTTCAAGAAGCCTTGAATGGTCAGGTTCCACTGGTAACAGTCGTTCCGGCAGGTCAGGTCTCTTGCCGGCTTTTGGTCCGATGACCAGTTCTTTGGCGATGAAAGGAGAATGAAACTCAGCCTCCACTCTGATTTCTCTCAGGTCTGAAAGATCATAGACAATGGTGACACGCTGTCCGATAAGACCCGTTCCTACTTCATACTTTCTTGAATGAAGACTGATGCAACCAACTTTATCCACTTTTCTGATGACTTCTTGTTTAAATGCTTCTGCGAGCGTGCTGGAATCTGTGTAATGCAGAGGAGTAGCATCATTGCGATAGCATTGGTCTGGTGTCTGGTTTTCTTTAAGCGCGGAATGAGGCTTTTGCTGATAACAGATATTCAGCCAGACCTGCAGTTTCCGGTTGAGGTCCTCCAGTGTCTGTGGTTTATCAAGTCGTATTTCCTGAAGAAAATGATCGATATTCCGATTAAATTTTTCTATTTTTCCCGTTCCTTCCGGCCCAAACGGACGCGCAAACAGAAGTCTGATATCAAGCTTTGCACAAGCTCTTTTGATCAGTCCATTTCTGTATTGCTTTCCATTATCAAAGTAGACTGCTTTCGGAACTCCATGATGAGTGATGGCCTCCATAAATGCATCTTTGACAATTATCTGCTCCAAGTTATCATAAAAAGCGGCATGAAGTACATATCTGGTCGCATCATCCATGAAGGTTACCAGATACATCTGAATGACCTTGCCGTTTTTACCTGCTGGTAGAAAGGGACCAAACTTGATATCTGAGTGCCAGAGATTATTTCTGTTTCTAGCCTGAAACCTTCTCGCGGCTAACCCTTGACTCTGATAAGAGCGCATGGTAACAGCACTGTATCCGGCCTTGGTTAAATGCTCCTGCAATGTGCTTCGTTTAATCTGATCAGGTGACGCTTTTCCTTCCCATTCTAAGATTCTGATGATTTGAGAGACACTTCTGGTCGGAACTTCTCTTCGTAACATGATGGCTTCATCTACCAGTTTTTTTGGTAAGGCATTGGAACGAGTCGGAGATTTTGTTTTTGGCTGTAATCCAGTAAAACCTTCTTTCTGGTATGCCGATTCGTAACGCCTGAGGGTACGTTCACTAAGCCCAGACTTCTGTGCCAGCTGTTTTCTCAGAAAAACTCTTTTTGCCTGATCAAGTTGAGGTTCTAACAGTGGGGTGATCAGTTGAATACGTTCCACTGCAATGTTTTCTTTTAGTATATTTGACATATCGTCCTCCTTTTTTTGTAATTAACGATAGTCTAATACTTTTCAAATGGTCATACTACCCCATTCGGGTATGGGGCCAAAGACCTCTGTTGACAATCATACGGACAAGATGAGCCAGCCATTTGTCATGATGAGAAAAAGCAACCTTTAACCATTCGAGTTTAGACAATGTTTCATCAGGTTGAAAGAAAACAGGTTCCATTAGGTCATGTTTACATATGCGCTTTGTGAGACCGATAAAGGTATCTGCTTTTTGTTCAAACCATTGAAATGTGTTGGTGATTATCTTTGAAGAAATCTGAAGTAAATCATTTCCCTCAATAATCCTTGAGATGGCTTCTGTCGACAGACGTTTAAATGGAACCATGAAATCGGGAAGTTCGTGATGAATCTTATGACAGACGGTACATCGTAAGCGTCTGATCCGATAAGTTCTGGTTTCACCATCGGTCGCAGTGAAAAAAAAGAAGAGTTTACGATTGCGGCTACCAATGACTTTCAACTGACTTTGGCATATTGGACATGACGCCTGTTCTGAACTCGTTACATAAAAATTGTTTTATTCAAAAAAATCTTTTTTAAAACATTGAAATGTGCTATTATTACCATACGTTTTATGCGTAAAGGACAGATCGGTTACAGCTTTTTTGAAGGGGATGTATCGAGATGTCCTTTTCCTTTCTTAAAAATGTCTATGGACAGTATACTCGACTATGCAGTGACAATCAATGACAGCAAGTTCCAGTCATTGTGTTTTGGCAGAAACA
>JAFGTX010000392.1 GCA_016938815.1 Clostridia bacterium
CGGTTTATGTCAATATAGATGTCATAGTTCTTTGAAATATTTTATGCAGCATTTTTGTTCTTTTTAAGGGTCTGCTGCGTTTCCAGAGAAGGATTGAGATAGACTTTATGTTGACCATTCCATTGCTTAGGAGGTTGGCTCCACCTTTCTGGATGTTTCTCATAAGCGGCTTTAAGAATTTGATTACGCTTCTTGAAGATTCGCTTATATTCTCCGGATCGCATTTGCTGTGGTGTTACAAAGTTAAGACCAGAATGTCGATGTTTAGTGTTATACCAATCAACAAAATCAGCCATCCAGCTACGAGCATGGTTGATGTCTTTAAAATATCCAGGATAGCATACTGAATATTTCATGGTCTTAAAATAGGATTCTATAAAGGGATTGTCATTACTTACACGTGGTCTGGAGCGGCTTACCGATATCTTCATCGAGTAAAGAAAGCTTAGTAGTGACATACCTTTCATTGGATGCCCATTATCTGAATGCAAATGAATACCTTTTAAATTATATTTGAACTGCAAAGAATGGAATAAATCCCTTGCAAGTTTTTCATCTTCGCGATCATGGATTTCCCAACCAACTAACTCTTTATCCCAAATGTCAATGATTTTGTATGCATATAAATACACACCTTTGATTTCCGTGGCCAGCCAGGTTATATCCCAACACCATACTTGATTAGGGCCAGTTGCAATTACTTCTGGTGGCCTGTTTTTTGATGTACTTGGTTTGCTATTCCCCCGGTGATGCAGTTTATTGTTAGCACGTAAAACTCTATAAAAACTTCTAATACTCGCTATGTAACGGCTATCTTCTTCCAACAAAGAATAATAGATGCAATAAGGAGTCATGTCCTTGTATTTCTCGTTACAACAGATATGCAGAATTTCTTTGCTTTCATCATCTGTCAATTTCCTGGGTATATGCTTGTCTGCCCCCTTGCGTCTATCACCTGATGGATTAGATATCCAGCGATGATATGTGCGAATAGTAATTCCCAATATCTCACAAGCTTTAAAACGTTTAGCACCAGCTAATACAGCTTTATCAATAAGAGCAAGTGCTTCGCAACGTTCATCAATCGGGATCATTCGTCCTCGTTTTCCCCCCAGATCTCGGCTGCTTTTTTTTTAAGGGTTAAAAGCGCTGCCATTTCAGCGAGGGCTTTTTCTTTTCGGTGAAGTTCTTTTTCAAGAGTTCGTTTGTCTTTTTTTAAGGCTTTTATTTCATCTTTATATTTTTGATTCTGATCGCTAACCATATCTCGAAGTTCCTGTTCATATAGATTTAGATGCTCAGAATGAAGGCCATTCTCTCGTAACCATTCACCCTGTTCCTCTGGCTTAAGACTTTTACCTTCAAGTAATAAGCGCAGTTTCTCTTTGGGGTTACGATCTGCCGGTCTCAACTCTGAATCATCATTATCCATTTTACCATCTCCGAGCTTTTTAAGCCAGATGTATAGAGTGTTTTCAGAAACGCCAGTTTCTTTTGCCACTTCCCTGACGCTACGGTCACTAGGTGGAAGAATCTTCTTTAATATTGA
>JAFGTX010000393.1 GCA_016938815.1 Clostridia bacterium
CCTCAATCAACAGCTTCAGGACATCACGGGCACGGAAGAGAGGATAGCTCCTTTTTGGGATATGATCACACGGTACCAAACACCTAATGATAACTGTGATGAATTCGATGAAAATGATGAATACTTTCTTGGCTCAATCGTGGCCTATAAGAACGAACATGGAAAATCCGAAGTCATTGATGGGCAACAACGCCTGACGACCCTTATGATTATCCTGCGTGCTTTTTATGACCGCTTCTCCGATATGCAGGATAAAAACTCAAAGCTCACGCGAGAGCTAATCGAAAAGTGCATTTGGAAGACCGATGCCTTTGGCTCGCCGGATAAAACAAAGCTTAAAATTAACTCCGAAGTGGCGACGGATGCGGATAAAGAAGAGTTTTTGGATCTGCTTCGTACTGGCATCGTGCAACCAAATAGCAAGAGTCAGTATGTTAAGAACTATCAATTTTTCGAGAAAAAAATTGAGGATTTTCTGCATAAGTTCCCAGGTTATTTTGCATATTTGCCGGCACGTATCCTGAACAACTGTATTTTGTTGCCGATTGAGGCGGAGTCTCAGGATACCGCGTTGCGCATTTTCTCGACACTCAACGACCGTGGTCTGCCGCTCTCCGATGCGGACATCTTTAAAGCCCAGTTTTATAAGTTTTACAGCAGTCTTGACAAGAAAGAAGACTTCATCAGCGAGTGGAAGGATCTGGAGGAAATCACCAGCACGATTTTCAATCCGCTCACTGGAACACCGATGGATGAACTCTTCGCGCGCTATATGTATTTCTTGCGCGCCAAAGAAGGGAACAAGAGCACGACTACTGAAGCGCTGCGTAAGTTCTATGAGCGCAAGAAATATCAATACTTGAAAGAGCCAAATACATTGGCCGAGCTAAAAGCCTTGGCGTTGTTCTGGCAGAGCGTTATGCAGCAGGATAAAAACCGGTTCTCGGAGGCGGTACTTAAAAAGCTCTTTGTCTTGCATTACGCGCCCAACGGTATGTGGTTTTATCTGACGTCGGTTTATTTCTTGCAACATCGCACCGACGATGGGTTATTGGATGATATAAAGTTCGATCAGTTCCTCTCTAAAATCACGGCGTTCATTTTTACCTACGCGATAACCAATCCTGGCGTTAATGCGTTGCGAACGCCTGTTTACGATGAGATGGTGCGGATTGTTAATGGTGATGACGTGACTTTTGCGAAACATCGATTCAATCAAGCGCAAGCGCGCTCATTTTTCGAGAATTTTGAGTTTACCAATCAGCGAAATGTGACGCGATCCATGATCACCTGGTATGCCTATACCTTTTCGGAGCAGCCGCTGCTTGATATAAAGGATATACCAATCTCATACAGATTTTTCGCTGACGCTCCCCGGTGCCACCGTCTCTAAAATCCTGTAGAGTCCTGTCCATGCGCGAC
>JAFGTX010000394.1 GCA_016938815.1 Clostridia bacterium
AATTGAGATAATTACTACGGTTAGCAGCACTAGAACATCATTCTTCCAAGTTTTCCAAGTCGCCATGTCAATGCCGCTAACGTTGGAGTTAACCGGCGCGCTTTAGCGCGTCCGTGTTGAACGACTTGTTATCCGTCTTTGATGCATGCTACTCATAGTCTGTCGACTCATAGAGTGCATAAAGTGATACTTGCATTCATGGATATTACTCAACTCTTCGGCGAAAAAGTACGGTCAGTCCGTAAAGAACAGCAGCTCTCGCAGGATGAGCTGGCGGATCAGTGCGGCCTGCACAGAACTTACATAGGTGCAGTTGAACGAGGAGAGAGAAATATAACACTTATCAATGCTGAAAAAATTGCAAATGCCTTGCAAGTCAGCCTCAGTGAATTAGTGAGCCGCGATGATTGAAAATCAGCTAGATGTAATTCTGAAAAAGTATCAAGAGTCTTTCGCAGACAAGAGCTATTCAGAAGAAAACGATGATTTAGATTTGCTGATGAATGTTTTTGGATTAAGCCCTCAGCTAAAAAGAGAAAATAGACAGTACTGGGGCCGAGAGCTTGGCATGTGCTGGCAATTACTTGTTTCCGAAATTTGCAGAGCACACTGCAAGGATTTCAAGCCGGCTCTTAGATTTGGTGCCGATGAGCCTTGTGACCTCGTTGTTGGCAACTACGCCATTGACACTAAATACAGAATTGGCTCTGGCGATTCTGGGACGCTAAAAAAATTCAAGCAGTACGGCGCAATGTTAACGGAAAATGGCTACAAGCCAGTTTTTTTGATTTTGCGAAGCGATAACCTTGCTGCTGCCATGAATGCTTGTTATGCGGGCGGCTGGGAGGTGCATACCGCTGAAAGCTCGTATAAATTTATTCGTGAAATAAGTGGGTTTGATCTAAAGAACTTTCTTACCCAAAGAGCCGCAGGCTTTCCTGTGAACCGGTAGGCTTTTCTAGCCTTTTTTTAATAATTTCAACGTACTCGGGAACTATTTCAATTCCAACGAATGGGATATTTAGTTCCTGTGCTGCCACAAGCGTAGTTCCCGAGCCAGCAAATGGATCAAGTACCAAGCAGTCATCTGTTTTTGGTACAAATATTTCAATTAGCTTTTTCATTAAAGAGAGCGGCTTTACTGTGCAGTGGACGTTAAAGTCTTCCGTTTTGTCACGCCCAATGCCCTCTAAAATGTTGGACTGAAAGCCGCCTTCAGCGGTTTTCGTGTAGAACAACCCTGTGCCAAACTCAAGGAATGTTGAGGCGTAGTCGTTTTTTAACGGCTTTTGAAGAATACATACTGCTTCCCATTCGTTACGAAGACAGCTATGCCACCCCTCCCATTCAGCCGCATCTGAATGCCCTTTTTTTTCCAACTGTGTTTTTATATTTGCACCTTTTGGAATCCCGCTTGATCTTCTGTATACCAAAATATCTCTAGCGTAAAAACCAACTTTTTCTAGAGCCACCTGTACGTGAGCTACAGTACGCGTGCTGTTGAACACTAAAACAGTTGCGCCTGGTTTACAGATTCTAAAAAGCTCTGTAGCCCATTCAACGCACCAATTTTCGTAATCGATGATATTTTCCCGATTTCTTTGATACCAGCGCGCATTCCGAACTCCGCCTGCTAAGCCGCTACCATAAGGGATATTTTTGACAAGTGTCTTACTGCCCTTGTCATTTACTCTATCCATTCGACGTTTTATTTCTGAGTCATCCCACTTATGGCCTATGAATTCATAATTGTATGGGGGATCAGTAATGCAGGCAGAAATACTATTCTCTGGAAGAGTTGCCATCACTTGACGGCAGTCTCCCTGCAAAATCGAATTCATAAGTACTTTTTTCATGGAAATCATTCGCCTCAAAATTGATACTCATAGTATTCATTTTTGATGGCGACTGCAACTAGTACATCTTGGGCGAGGGACTAGACGGATAACGTTCAAGGTAACCGGCCTTGCGCGGCTTTATGCGCAAGGTCCGGTTGACCGCAGGGTTGGGCGCCAGGGCGCACAAAGACCTG
>JAFGTX010000395.1 GCA_016938815.1 Clostridia bacterium
CAGATGCAAAAAGGGCGCAAGGTATTGTTAAGATTTTGTGGATACCCCACACGAATCGCGAGCGTACGCTGCTGACCATCGATTAGGTTTATATCACCGGCGGACGCTTTTCGAGTACCGTCTTGGTTAGGATCTTTAATAAGCTCATCCAATTTAGCTTCCGAGGCCATCATTGCACCAATGGGCATTCCACGAAGCAAAGTGTCCCACAAATCTAAAATTTTATGTGGCGCCCATACAGATCCTCGCTGAATCATGGGTAACACAACTTTGAATTTATCGTGATTTCCTGCGGCCATATCGAGCCATTCATTCAGACTCATGCCACGGATCGAACCTTCTTTGAAAAAACACATACAGCACACCTCATGATTAATGGATGACAATTCCATTTTTTCACCCCGAAATTTTTATTAAGCCCCACAACCCCAGCCACTACCAAACCATGCCTACTCCACCCCAAAAAGGCTAGCAATTTCTGAGCTTAGCTCGATGTCACTTAAAGAACCCAACCTATTTTTAACAATATAAGTTTGTCATTTTCAAAATACGCAATGATGTCATAATTAACTTCCTCTTTTATAATGTTTTGCTTCAGATTAGATAGTGCCGGGACGACATGAGCAGTCCCATCTCTGACTAAATCACTTTCGGAAAGAATCATGATTCTTTTCATCATATTTATCCTCATTCTTAGTCAACACCATGAAATAGCTAAAAAGCACTTGTTAGCCAATGGCCAAAGTAAGCTGCTATTCAAATAGGAAAGCTGCGTAAGATTGAATACGCCGATTAAATAAATCTTGCCACAGCACCACAAACCGCACTTCTGACTGTCCGCAATGTGACATTAAGCGGTCGCTGAATCGAAGGAAACTCGATGGATTGACAGGCTTTTGTGCGGACATTGCAGATGGTCACGTAGAAGTCACCGGCGCTGCGTAGCTTGATCGCGCAGCGTCCGTGTTGACTGCCGGGTTAGTCTTTTGCCTGACGATGGTCATGTATGAACTTCATGATTGCTTTACCATTGGCAAAATCAACGCCAAACATCGTGCTCACGAATACGTGATTGATC
>JAFGTX010000396.1 GCA_016938815.1 Clostridia bacterium
CTGCTTCAAACCATCACAGTGCATCAAATTAATCTATTGCCTTATCATGCCATCGGTGAAGGAAAATACGAACGCCTAGGCATGGCCTACGACAGGGATGCCTTTAAGGTACCTGCCGCTGGACAATTAGATGATTTTAAAACTATTTTTGCTTCAAAAAATATATCCGTAGAAATAGGAGGCTAAAACCATGGAAAAAAGAGGATCTACTGAACGCGTTAAAAGACTAAGAGAAGAAAGTATGACTGCCGAACCCCATATTAGCATTGAGCGTGCTATTTTAATGACGGAGACCTACAAGGAACATCAGGGTAGCGTTTCCACACCGGTTCTTAGAGCGATTGCTTTCAAAAACATCATGGAAAACAAGAAGCTATGTATCAACGACGGCGAACTGATTGTCGGTGAGAAGGGTGAAGGCCCTCAATCCACACCAACCTTCCCTGAGCTTTGTTGCCACACTATGGAAGATTTGGAGGTCATGAGCAGCCGAGAACGTATCTTCTTCAAGGTAAGCGATGAAACCAAACGTATCCAAGAAGAAACCATCATTCCATTCTGGGAAAAACGTTCTATTCGTCACAAGATCATCAACTCAATGACACAGGCGTGGCGAGACTGCTATGAAAACGGCCTCTATACAGAATTTATGGAGCAGCGCAGCCCTGGTCATACGGTTGCCGATGGCAAAATGTACAGAAATGGCTTTTTAGATTTCAAAGCACGCATAGAAAGCGAAATCGCCAAAATAGATTTCCTCAATGACTTGGAAGCCACTTCAAAACATGAACAGTTGAAAGCCATGAGCATCTGCTGTGACGCCATCATCGCCTATGGTACACGTTATGCGGCCTATGCCAGAGAATTGGCTGCAGTCGAACAAGATCCAAAGCGCAAAGAAGAACTGCTCTTGATCGCGTCCAACTGTGACGTGGTGCCTGCCCACAAACCTGAAACCTTCATGCAAGCCGTCCAAATGTACTGGTTCGCACATATCGGTGTCACTTGTGAGTTGAACAACTGGGATGCATACAGCCCAGGCAGACTGGATCAGCACCTTTATCCGTTTTACAAAAAAGAAGCTGCCGAGGGTAGCCTCAGTAAAGAACGCGCTCAGGAAATTTTAGAATGCCTATGGGTAAAATTCAACAACCAGCCTTCACCACCTAAAGTAGGCATTACACTGAAAGAAAGTGGTACTTATACCGACTTTGCTAACATCAACACCGGTGGTATCACCGAAGGTGGACAAAATGGCGTTAACGATGTCAGCTACTTGATTTTGGATACGATGGATGAGATGAAGCTCTTACAGCCAAGCTCCAACGTCCAAATCAGTCAAAAGACACCAGACGCCTTCGTAAAACGTGCATGCGAAATTTCCAGAAAAGGTTGGGGACAACCGGCCTTCTACAATACAGAAGCCGTCATCCAAGAGTTGATGAACGCCGGAAAGTCCATTGAAGATGCGAGACAAGGTGGCACCAGCGGTTGTGTAGAAACAGGTGCCTATGGTAAAGAAGCCTATATTCTTACTGGCTACTTCAATTTACCTAAAATACTGGAAATAACGCTTCACAACGGTTTAGACCCTGTCTCAGGCAAACAG
>JAFGTX010000397.1 GCA_016938815.1 Clostridia bacterium
TGAGAACGATCCATCGGAACAAATTGACTGATGTAGCCAATACGCCAATCGCCATCAACGGTAAGTTTGCCGTCAAAAAGATAGTTGTCCGGATGAATCAGCATATCGACTAGGGTGCTCTTTCCGCTGCCGCTAGTACCTATAAAGCCGCAATGTTGGCCGTTTTCAAGTGTAAAACTAATATTATTAAATAAATCTTTACGTGGGTAGGAGTAGGATAAATTTTCTACTGTTATCATTTTTTTCACCTCATTATCTCAGAATCAAATACTATAGGATATGCGGTGATTCGTCAAGGTATTTTTTACAAGTCTCGGAACTTGTCACCATGTGGGATGTAACTTAAAATGGAACTAGTAATGAGGTGATGGATTGAAGACATTAGAAACCGATCGATTAAGACTAAGAGACTGGCAGCTGACGGATGTAGTCGACATGTACGAATACGCCAAGGATGAACGGGTAGGGCCAAATGCAGGATCGCCTGTACATCCTTCCGAGGAGGTTAGCCAAGAGATCATCGAAAGCTTTATCGAAGATCAAACCGTATTTGCCATTGAACTTAAATCGGAGAAGAAGGTCATCGGCAGTATCGGGATTGACCATAGAAAACCCTTTAAAGAATGGATACATCTGAATCAACGGGAAATGGGCTATGTTCTGAATCCAACATACTGGGGCCATGGACTGATGCCGGAAGCGGCAAAAAGAGTTATTGAACATGCTTTCGAGGAACTGGACTTGGACGTCCTTTGGTGTGGCCATTATTCGGATAATCACCATTCTAAGCGCGTCATAGATAAATGCGGTTTTGACCTTATTGGAAGAAAAAAAGGTGTTCAAGCACTATTATAAGTTAACGCGAGCCATGTATTTTAAAAAGTAAGGAGTTGAAACAGTGAAAGTCTATCAGTTAAGAAACGGTGAAGAATATATTGTGCGTCAGGCTCTCAAGGCAGATGCCCAGGCAATGATCGACTATATCATGCAGATTGGTGGTGAGTCGGATAACTTGACCTTTGGGAAAGGGGAACTTGAAATCACATTGGCGCAGGAAGAAGACACTTTGCAGCAGTACAATGAGGATCCACTTGGCTTTTTTATGATTGCGGAGCATGAGGGCAAGATTATCGGCAACATCAATCTGAAGACCCATAATAGAGCGCGGGTGCGCCATAACGGCGAATTCGGCGTTAGTGTCTTAAAGGCCTATTGGCGCAACGGGATTGCAGAAGTTTTGATCGGTGAACTGATTGAGTGGGCGAAAGCCGGTGGGGTGGTCACTAAGATTGATTTAAGGGTTCGAGACGACAATGCGGGTGCCATTGCTCTCTATAAAAAGATGGGATTTGTCGAAGAAGGTCATATCAGCCGACAATTTCTCATAGACGGTGTGTATTATAGCGCCTATTATATGGGACTTAAGTTATAAATATAGTATAATAAGATGTAATAAGCTCAAGATAAAAACACAATCCGGTTGGTAGTCCGGATGCGACTGAGTCGTCAGTAACCTGCCCTCCTGGGTTGTCCATTCTTGAAAAAACGCTTGAACACTAGGAGGGATTTTTATGTGCGTTTTTTTAAGAGGACAATTGACGGTTTTCTACGAGGAGCCATTTTGGGTTGGCGTATTCGAACGGTCTTGCGACGGCCAGCTGGAAGTTTGCAAGGTGACCTTCGGTGCGGAACCTAAAGGACCTGAGCTTTATGCCTTCATTCATAAGCATTACGATCGGCTGCACTTTAGTGCACCTATAGCCGATGACTTAGATGATGTGCATAAGCGGCTGAACCCAAAGCGTATGCAGCGACAAATCAGGAAAGCTGCAGATGAAAAGGGTGTTAGAACGAAGGCGCAGGCCGCCATTCAATTGCAGCTTGAAGCTGGCAAGCTTGAAAGGAAAAAAAATCCAAAGCGGCGAAAGAATTGGAAGATCAAATTGCGTTCGAAAAAAAGCAGCAAAAGAAGAAACAGAAAAAGCGTGGCCATTAGTTTAAATCACTAGTGGTCACCAAAATATCAGATGGCAGGGAGATGAAGTATGAATATCGTTATAGCCTTTTCATGTATCTTGTTTTTTCATCAACTGTATGTGACGATGAACAACAGAAAGCTTTATAAAAATGGCGGTGATATCATTGAAGTATATCGGCAAAAATCCTTCCTAAGGAAAACGCTGATGGTCATCATGATGTTGGCCGTATCCTTTACCCTGTGGGCCTTTGGTGTCATGGGGCGTTCGGCGGTGGTATGCTTACCCATGCTGGCCTATGCGGTGCTTATGTTTCTCAATCATTCCAACAAAGTGGAATTTTTGGAATTGGGCCTCTATTTGAATGGTCGTTTCTTCTCGTGGGAAACCATTGACCAGATCGAGAATCAGGGACCGACTTCTTTGAAATTGCAGTTGCATGGTGATCAGTACAAAATCTATGTGATAGAGAACATAGAGGACGTCGATCGTTTCAAGAGCGCGGTGCTGACCCGTATAAAATATACCAGAAAGAAAAAATAAGAAATTGCGTCGGTCATAGGATCGACGTTTTTTATTAGACCATTATGTGGGTATATATATAGCAAAGAGGTGATCTTATGGACGAGAAAAAAGTAAAAAAAGTCACCGAGGCAGACAAGCGTAAAGAGGAATTCTTGAAAACCGTCGAATCCAAATTAAAGAAAAGTGAAAAGGACATATGGTTTGTGCACGATGTGGAACATGTCTTCGACAAGCGTAAATAATGACGATAAGCTATATTCAAAAGCATCATAATGTTTTATAATGTAAAAAAAAGTTAAAAAGGGAGTCGTTACTAATGGATGAATCACAACTAAAAGAGACGCTTATGAACACGGATGATGTGTTGGATATGCTGGATCAGCTTCTGGAGAAATGGGATGAGGCGTGGTGGAATGAGTTTTGGCAGAATACAGAAAGAAATGCACCGTTTAACGTGGACTTACCGGATGAAAACCTAGTGCAATACGTCCAACACAATCGTATCGACAA
>JAFGTX010000398.1 GCA_016938815.1 Clostridia bacterium
AATAATTCGTAACAAACGCAGTAAAATCAAGCCTGATTTAGTGAAAATAGCGGCTTAACCCTCTAAAAACTTTAGACTGTCAAGATATTTATATCTATATGCGAATTGGATGGTGAAAAAAACTGCAATAATAACATGAGATTTAACTGCTGTACTTACGCGCTACAGCTAAAGCCTCTGTTTAAAATTCAAAATCCCTGCATAAGTGGTAAGCGTTTCCCTAATGGATGGAAACTTACTTCCCTTGCAATCAATTTTTAAAAGGCATCAACTTGCTCCAAGGTTTTATCATCATCACTGCCGCCTTTTTCTTATAAAGAATCGTTCCTTTTTCCAACCATCTCCAATACGAATACGCACAGATTCAACAAAATTTGTATAGCAATATTTTGGAATTACAAAATGGCTGAAAAACCAACTTACGAAGAATTACTTTTGAGTGAAGGAATTTGAATCGGCAAAAAAGTTAACATCAATTCTTGCAACGCATGTGATTCCGCCACGATTGCGCTCCTGCAGTTGTGCAAATCACAGCTGTTTCTTGACAAATCCCTACAGCTTAAATAGACTTTCAGCGATATGCTGATATGTTACAATATGATTTTCTTCATGAAAGGATTACGATTAATGGATAAAGTGACCTTCCTCCATGATGTAAACAAACTTCCGTTCGTCGATGTGGTTGATGCCTTTCCCGAACCCATAGCACTCCTTTCCCCAGAAAAAAGCTGTCAATACGTCAATAAAGCCTGGTGCGAAACATTTTCTATCTCCCGACATGAAGTCATCGGCAAACTGTGCTTTCAGTGCCTGGGAGGACTGGATGCACCGCCTTATTTTTGTCCACATTTGTTTGTTTGTAACGAACAAAGGCCATCCTCCTTCATGTTTTTTCACCAAAAGCTTCAGACGGCTTTCCGTGCTCTCCTCGTTCCTCTTCCGGCCACCGATGGAAGAGATTCGGGTTTTATGCAGATGCTACATAAGGTTGATGATACAGAAATACAAGAGGAGCTGAGCTACCGTGATGCCAGGCTTGAAGATGTCCAACGAATTGCCAAGATTGGCTACTGGGACTGGGATATCGCTTTCAATACCTTGAAGTGGTCAGCAGGAGTGTATCGTCTTTTCGGCATTCAACCAAAACCCAAGCTAACCTTTAAAACTTTCCTTGATTGCATCCACCCTGAAGATCGTAGCAACGTCCAGCTCAAGGTAAAAGAATCCCTGGAAAATGATGCACCGTACTATGTCGTCCACCGTATTATTACACTGAACGGGGATATTCGTTACATGCAGGAATGGGGGGAAGTTACCCGTGATTCCAAGGGCAGGGCCATCCGCATGATTGGCACGGTGCAAGACATTACTGAGCAGAAACTGGTTATTGAACGCCTTGCCATCAGCGAGGAACGGCTCAGGACCCTGCTTGATGCTTCTCCTGATTTTGTCTGTTTCAAGGATGGGGATGGTCGCTGGCTGGAGGCTAACAAGGCTGATATCGAGTTATTTGAGTTACAGGATATTGACTACCATGGAAACCCCCCCCCCGTTTCTGAATTTATGACTCAAAAACAGGAATGAATTATGCTACTGGTTGAAAAGTTGAAAGCATGGCGGAGGGAGCCCG
>JAFGTX010000399.1 GCA_016938815.1 Clostridia bacterium
ACTGCCATGAATACCATGTAAAACATTGTAAAGGGTATATCTCCGCTTACCATGGCCAGGTAGGCCGTATATCCTATTCCCTGAATTTGGAATAGCGTTTCTGTGATGAGAGCCCCGGCAAATAATCCCGGCAAGGACCCACCCAAAATTGTCACTAAAGGAATTAATGTATTGCGAAAAGCATGGTAATTGATTACTTTTTTCTCTGAAAGTCCTTTTGCCCTTGCCGTTCTGATAAAATCAGCGTTCAATACCTCTAGCATATTGGTACGCGTATATCTCATCAAGCTTCCTATGCTGATAATGGTCAATGTCATGACCGGCAAAAAATAGTGGCTTGCCAAATCGAGAAATCTTCCAAAAGCACTGAGCAATTCATAGTAACGCCCAACGGTTCCATAAAGAGGAAACCATTCCAACCAAACGGAAAAAATAAGCTTGAGCACCGTTGCGAAAAAAAACGTTGGCAGTGAAATTCCCAGAAGTGCAACCACTGTCACGCCGTAATCTATTCGGCTATATTGTTTTCTGGCGGCCAAAATTCCTAAAGGCACTGCGATGATGACCTCTAATACAAAGGCAATCGCTCCTAAAACAAATGAATACCATATAACATCCGCAAATTTTTCAATGACGGGTACATTATACTGCCACGAGTCTCCGAAATCTCCTCTGACCGCGCTTTTGAGCCAATGCAAAAATCCTTGAATAATACCTTTGTCCAGTCCATAGGTCTCATTGAGTTGCGCAAGCCACTCTGTGTAGCTCTTGGCACCCGGCAGCTGCGAAAGCATGCGTGCCTGCGTCTCGACATATGACGTGGGGATACTTCGCATGATAGTATAAATGATTAACGATACAAAAAACAGCAATACTAAAGTGATAATTAATCTCTTGAGCACATAACGTCTCATGTCCTTCCCCTTCCCGGTTATATAAAATGAGCCCACTAAAAGCGGGCTCATTGATAACCATCCTGTTTTAGTTCATTTGAAGCAACTCTATATCGTGCATCCATCCCCAATAAGTGGTGATATCCGGTGTTACTGTATCCATATTCACACGCTCAGTACTAAATATAACCAAATTTTGTCTTTGGTAATTTGGTACTTCTACACCCCAGTCAAGAATAATATCTAGTGCTTGCTTATAAGTCGCTTTTCTGAAGGCTTGGTCCGCACTTTGTCTTGCTTCGACGATTAGCTCATCAAGAAGAGGATCTGCAATATTGTAGTTGTTGCTGTCTGTTCCACCCAATCCAACACCATTTGAGCTGTGATATACTTGGTACATATCCGGATCGATTGTAGATCCCCAAGCCGCTGTCCACATTTCATGGGTATTTGCATCGATTGAATCCCATAATACGTTAGTATCTGAAGGGTCATTGATTGTGAGTGTAATCCCGATTTTTTCAAGTGCCGCTCTGGTATCCGCAAGAATTGCAAATGCAGGGTGGTCTCCCTGTCCATCGCCGGGTACGATGACTTCGTATTCCAATTTTGCGCCCGCAGGTGCTGCTGTAAATTTGCCTGTCGCTTCATCAAACGTGTATCCTGCTGCGATAAAGAATCCTTTAGCCGCTTCTAAAGCTGCGTCATATTTTGAATCTGCAACCATATCTACCGTGTAGATTGGGTTACCTTCCACATCTTTTGAGAAGGCTACTTCATAGCCTGCATCCGCTTTTTGTGGTGCAGCCCATGATGTGTTGGAAATCGGATAGTTGATGACATTAGCCGCATCTCCATAATAACTGTCAATAGCTACATCTCTGTAGACCGCATATACGGTTGCAAAGCCTTTTCTCAAGTTTTTACTGGCTTCTGAACCCGGTTCTCCGGCTACATTGACATTGACTGCATTGATTCCGATATAGCCATAGCCAAGATTATCGACTGAATTGGCTGTGATAACATCTCCAACTGCTTCTTTATTTGAATTGTAGGCTTTCAATTCTTCAAACTTAGCTACAGAGCCTGAAGGATTGGCAATGTCTATCTCTCCTGCACCTACGCCTGCAATCATTTCTGCGTCAGTCGTTTCTTTCAGTTGCAAATATTTGGTGATGGGTTGACCTTTGTAATAGTTTTCATTTGCTTCGTAATATACAATCTTATTTTCATATTTTATAAATTTGTAAGGACCTGCTCCCATCGGTTCAGTCGTTTTTGACTCAACGATTGAAAGATC
>JAFGTX010000072.1 GCA_016938815.1 Clostridia bacterium
ACAGCGTCAACCACTTTATCGGCAAGTGCCAATACTTGATTATGGGCAAAGCCACCCACAATTTTGCCTTCCTCGATTTGAGTTGGCGCCGGCAATTTCTTAGCATGTTCAATGATTGCAGAGAAGTCTTTCATTTCGCCGTCTCTTCTATCCGGAATGTGCTGACAACCCGGGAATCCAGATGCACCTGTTGTATAGATTCTGTTCACGACGTCACCAGTAGGTGGTACGATACAGTTTGTGGTAAATAGAATCGGACCATTAAAACTTTCAAATTCTTCTCTTTGTTTCCACCATGCATTACCATAGTTACCTACAAAATGCTCGTATTTCTTAAATGCTGGATAATAGTTGGCGGGTAGCATCTCGCTGTGTGTATACACATCTACACCTGTTCCCTGAGTCTGTTTTAACAGTTCCTCCATATCCTTCAAGTCGTGACCTGAAATCAGAATGGCAGGATTGTTTCTAGTTCCGATGTTGACTTCTGTAAGCTCTGGGTTACCGTATGTAGAAGTATTCGCTTCATCAAGTAGGGCCATCACATCCACGCCGTATTTACCAGTTTTAAGGGTTAATGCAACAAGGTCTTCCGCTGAAAGCGTATCATCTAAAGTCGCTGCTAAGGCCTCTTCCATAAATACAACCACATCCGGTTTATAGTAGCCTAAGTTATGCGCATGCTCTGCGTAAGCCGCCATACCCTTCACACCGTAAGTAATTAACTCTCTTAAAGAACGTACATCTTCATTAGTCGTACTGAGTACACCCACGCTATCGCTGTCCGCTTTTGCATCAAAGGTCGATGCATCACCTGTCCACGTCACGCAATCATGAAGTGTCACACCTTCAAGCGCACCCGCTTCTTTTAATGTTTCAAATAATTCATTTCTAAATTCAATGGTTTTATTGACCTTTTTAACAAAGGCACTGTAATCAAAATTGGCATTTGTAATAGTAGCAAATAAATTGTCAATCAACTGGCGATCAGTAATTTCCTTGTTAACGCCCTTCTCTCTAGCAATTTGGTTAAGAAACGCATAACCTTTTGTCACATAAAGCAACAAGTCTTGAATATTGGCAACATCGTTCGTTTTACCGCATACCCCCACTTTAGAACACCCTTTGCCGCCTGCTGCTTCTTGACACTGAAAACAAAACATATAGTAATCCTCCTTTTAAAAATATACTATTCATTTGACTTCTGAAAATTACTTACCCTCACTAGAAGTCATCAATCACTTTATGGACTTATCTTATCGGAGTTTCCCTATAGTTTCGGTAACCTATGTTACGAATGTAAAATAAAAAAATAGCCACACTTTTTCAAGTATGGCTAACTCTTTATTCATCGTATTCATCCAGATAGCTGTGACGCTCGCCATCCTTAATCCAGCCAACAGAGGCGTCCAAATTGATGTTATGAAGTGCCCTGAAAATTGATTTTTCGACAATCTTCGTATCCGCCTTCATGTTTTCCAACAACTCCTTGATGTCGTAACGCATGTTGGAAGTCCGCTTGGCAGCTACCATACAGGCACAGTTGAGGGCCTCGATGCCTGAGCTTCTGGTAAAGCCTTCGATTGCCTTTTCACGAATCAAATACATGGGTCTGATCAACTCCATGTTTTCGAAGTTTTGTGACTTGAGTTTTGGCAACATGGTTTTAACGGTACCTGCGTAGAAAAGATTGATTAGCGTCGTTTCAATCACGTCATTAAAGTGATGTCCCAGGGCCAGTTTATTACAACCAAGGGATTGCGCCTTGTCATAGAGAGAACCTCTTCGCATTTTGGCGCACATGTAGCAAGGATAGTCCTGCGCAATACCATCGACGATATCAAAAATACGAGATTCATAGATATGGACCGGAATCCCTAGATGCTCACAATTTTCAATGAGCAACGCTTTAATACTCGGATGATAGCCCGGGTCCATTGCGATAAATTCCAATTCAAACTGGATTTGCCCATGACGTTTCAGTTCCTGAAACAATTTCGCCAGCAGCAAACTGTCTTTACCACCGGAAATGGCGATGGCTATTTTATCCCCGTCCTTGACCAAGTTATATTCCTTGATAGCCTTGGTAAAGGGCGACCAAAGTTGCTTTCTATATTTCTTGATAATGCTCTTTTCAATTTCTTTTAAAGACTTTCTATCTTCTTCTGGAATAACCATAGGACAGCCATTGCCAGCAATACGATTTACTTCACTCATCGATTTCACCTTTCTTGCATCGCGTATTTACAAATATCTATACACAAAAGTGATTATACCTCTTTTTTAGGCAAAAAAAAAGTGTCAGATTTACTGACACTTTTTCACTATATTATTTTTCTCTAATACCAAGACCAAAACCTTCACTGAACAAATTCAAGGTATCATATTGCTCTACCGTTTTGATTTCATCACCCTGGATAGTTACATAACCATATTGGCCATCTTCATAATAAAGCATCACATCTGAAGTAATGTAATTGACATTGTTGTAGAGTTTCTTTGTCTCAATTTCACCGTTTAGAGAAACGATACCATAACCGCCGTCTTGACTGAAAATGATATGGTTGTTTTCCACTGGTAAATATAGATCGTTAAAATCATTGCCCTTCAAATACGTATTACCTTTGAAATCCATCAGATAATAGTGACCATCCATGCCATAGAGTTGCAGATAGTCACCGGAATAATCGACAATTTCATCCGTCACGCTGAGCACCGTATTGCCGTCTAAATCTTTGAAAATTCTTTTTCCTGTGCTATCCAAGTAAACAATATAACCTTGTTCTAGCACATTGAAAGAATCACCGCCGAAATCGATTTCAACGATTTTGTTCATTTTGTCCTTAACGGTATCATAAGTCATATAATACTCACGATCACCTGTCACCATGGCGTAGATATCTAAATCGCCTACTGTTTCATAATAACTAATACCCTCGTATTGATCCTCTAACACCACTTTGCCGTTTAAAGTCACAAGACCCATGGTAGCACCCTTTTCAGTGACCATAAGTTTCCTTCCATCCACAGTGATATCATCATACACGGCATCCAAAATCGTCTTACCTTCTGTAGTAATAACGCCGCATGTATAATCATCATTGTAGACAACGATAATATTGCGATCGAAATCAACATTATAATCTTCGTACTGCGGCTCGATAAGTGAAGCCGTTTTGGCATTATAGAAGCCATAGTCGTAATTGTCATCACTCAACTCATAAAGGTCATGACCTAGATAGTTAATATAGTCGTAAACAGGCTCCAAAACCACTTTATTCGTTGCTCTTTCGATGAGACCCATCGGACCGTAATCATCTACGGTAATCGTATAGTAAGCTGCTTCATCTTCAGAATCTGAATCGTAGCCATAATAATCATCATAGCTGCTGCCTGGGATTTTCTTGCCTTCTTTATCAATACTGTAATAGCTGCTGAATGCATAAACTTCTGCAGCACCATCTACAAAATTGTCTGCATCATCATACTTAATTGGAATCACAACTTCCCCGCTTGTATTGATATAGCCATACTTCCCATTTTTTTCGACAATAGCAAGGCCTTCTGAAAACGGTGCTACCCAGTCGTACTCAGGCAAGCTAAGTGCTACTTGGCCATCCTCGCCGATAAAATCGAATACGTAATCACCGATTAAAGGCATATCCGCATTGCCTGGGATGTCTGCCTTCATGTTGGATGTGTTGATGATGTCACCGCTGTCTGTTGCGAAAATATCTTCACCCAAAGAAGCCACATAGTTGTATTTGCCTAAAATGTTACCTGCATAATCGCGTACATAGACATAGGTCGAATTTTGGTCGATTAAAATACTGTTGTAAGGATCGTTGTGACCATCGCCACCACCAATCAAGTCACCACAGATACGTCTAATCGGCACCAGGTCTTTATTGAGCAATGTCGTATACAAACCGTCATAACCCAAAACAAAACCACTTCCCGTAATGCCTAAATTATCATACACAGGTGCCATGACAAAGTTGCCCATCTTATCGATGATGCCATACTTGCCGACTTCAGAGTACACGGCATAATCTCCTGAAAAATCAAAGGCGTCGTCCAATTTAAACGGAATAACGACATTACCCTTTTTATCCACGTAACCATATTGTTCTGAGTCGTAGTCGTAAACAACCGCTCTATCATGCTTGAAATCGTAATATTCCCAGTCGTAATTCAATTCAAAGACGACTTTGCCTTCTTGATCAATGGCATAATCGCCATCGTCATCCGACACGTAGGCAATACCTTCACTGAAGCTGCCTCCGCTGGTGTATTTACCGACCGGGATGACAAATTCACCTTTTATGTTGATGTAACCGACATCGTAGTAGCCAACTTCAACAAGCGCCAGACCTTCACTAAAAGAATAAACATCCACGTAGTCATCGAATTGATCTGAAATATCCGATTCCTTAAACAGGACTTTTCCAGTCATATCGATAAATAGTGTTTCATCCTCCTTACTCACCCTAGCCACACCTGAATGAAAATCGTCTGCGCTATCGTATATAGGATCGATAACCACTTTGCCAGACGTATTCATATAGCCGTATTTCCAGGAATCATTGTAAAAGCTGATGAGTCCTTCCGATGCGTATTCCAAGCTGATACTATCCGCTTGTTCATAATGCGTTACTTCATAGCCATTTGATGTTGCCGTTGCATATGTCGGTATCAGAAGAAACAGCGAAAGCGCTATTAACAGACACGCACGACATACTATTTTGTTAACTTTCATTTTCTGTGCCCCCTTATATAGATGGGTGTATTATACACTATTTTGTACTCACATAATATAGCATTTGCAATAATTAATAGACATTTAAGATTTGAAATCATTCCATTTTGTCAACAAGAGGCGCCCTTAACCGATGAGGTGATGGCACGTTGGAGCCCAGTAATGGACGGCAATAGTTCTTGAAGGCCGTCGTCACATGATTGCCCTCCTCATTGATGAACTCATCCGGCATGACCTTTGTCTTGCCCACAATAGCTTCCAAGGGCTGAAGACTGTACTCAACGGAATAATCGCCGACTCTATTGATGGTGATCGACCCGTCAATATTGTTCCAAATCGCGTATTGAGCTGCCTTTTCACCGACTTCTCTCGCCTCGGTCTGATCGACATCCGAAACACAGCCGATAAAAGAACGCTGCAAATAGCCAAAGGTATCCGCACGAACCCGTTTGATGTTCAAGCGCTTTTTGACGAGCTCCGCCAAGGAATCTGCCAGTACACCTGTGCCAGAAAGCTGTCTGTGCCCAAACTCATCCCGTTCCACGTTGGAATGATCGAGCAATTCTACTACCATGGGAATGCCATCAGCACTGACAATGCCTTCCGACACAGCAATGACGCATCGCCCCAATCGATTGAAGACCCGAGCAACATCTTCAAGAAATTGTTCGCTTGAAAACGGACGTTCCGGCAAATAAATCAGATGAGGACCATCGCCTGGATATTTTTGAGCCAATGCGGAAGCTGCAGCCAAGAATCCTGAATCCCGCCCCATGACGACGCCGATATAGACACCACCAAAAGCGTAGTTATCCAAATTAATGCCTGTAAAGGCTTGTGCAATGAAACGCGCTGCCGAACCATAACCTGGTGTATGGTCATTCAAGACCAAATCGTTGTCGATCGTTTTAGGAATATGGATGCATCTGAGTTCATAGCTCTCTTTCTCAGCCTCTCCTTTGATGATGTTAAGGGTTTCTGAAGAATCATTCCCTCCTATATAAAAAAAGTATCTGATATCATGGGCCTTCATAATCTTGAACATTTTAATGCATCTGTCCTTATCAGCTTTTAAACGGGTTGAATAAAGTGCAGATGAAGGGGTCAAGGCCACCTTTTCAAGGTTATTGGTCGTCTCTTTTGTCAGATCGATAAACTCTTCTTTCAATATACCTTCGATGCCGTGCAAGGCACCGTACACCTTGGTGACCTGCGGGAATTTCCTGCTTTCCAGCACCGCGCCTACCAGGGACTGATTAATGACTGCTGTGGGTCCTCCGCCTTGTGCAATTAAAACTTTTCCTCTGAGTTCCATAGAATCATCCCTCCTCTTTAATAAAGTATTCCTACCCTTTTTCATCCGCCTTATATCAGAAAATGTAAACACTTTGTGAACGAGGTTTAAACGCGGTGTTAAACTTTGCATTTTATTAGCACTCTGCACAAAAGAGTGCTAAAATCCCGTTGACTTTTTTTTCACCGACTCTTATCATAGTTAGTGAGAAGAAAATTGATCATTAAATTTTTTATCAAAAATAAGGAGTGAATCAAAAATGAGTAAAGAAAAAGGCAGCTTATCCATTCATAGCGAAAATATTTTTCCAATTATCAAGAAATGGCTCTATTCAGACCATGATATTTACATCAGAGAGTTGATTTCCAACGCGTGTGATGCCATTACCAAGGTAAAGCGTCTTAGCACTTTTGGCGAAGCGGATTTAAAAGACAATACGGATTTCAAAGTCCAAGTGCAACTGGATACAGAGGCTAAAACCCTTAAATTCATAGACAACGGCATCGGTATGACCGATGAGGAAGTTAAAAAATACATCAATCAAATCGCCTTCTCTGGCGCTGAAGACTTTTTGAATACTTATAAGGACAAAGGCGATCAAGATCAAATCATCGGTCACTTCGGCCTTGGCTTCTATTCGGCTTTCATGGTTGCAAAAACGGTAGAAATCAATACCCTTTCTTTTAAAGAAGGCGCAGAACCGGTTAAATGGTTATGTGACGGTGGTACAGAATTCGAAATGGAGGTCGGCACAAAGCAAGAGCGTGGTACGGAAATCATCCTCTACCTTGGCGAAGACGGCGAAGATTTTAACAACGAATTCAAGGTACGTTCAACCATTGAAAAATATTGCTCTTTCATGCCATACCCGATCACTTTCGAGTGGATGAACAAAGAGCCTCAAAAAGATGAGGAAGGCAACATATTGGTTGAAGAGCCAAAGGTTCTAAACACAACGACACCACTGTATGCAAAAAATCCTAGCGATTGTACAGATGAAGAATACAAGGAATTCTACAGAAAGACCTTCATGGATTTCAAGGAACCACTATTCTGGATTCACCTCAACATGGACTATCCATTTAACCTAAAAGGCATCCTGTACTTCCCTAAACTCGGCAACGAACTAAATACTTTGGAAGGACAGATCAAACTTTACAACAGCCAGGTCTTTGTCGCTGACAACATCAAGGAAGTCATTCCGGAATTCCTACTTCTTTTAAAAGGTGTTATCGACTGCCCAGACTTACCACTTAACGTTTCAAGAAGCTTCCTTCAAAACGATGGATTCGTTAAGAAGATCTCTGATTACATCACGAAAAAAGTGGCGGATAAACTGAACGGTCTTTACAATACTGAAAGAGAAAGTTATGAAAATTTCTGGGATGATTTAAGCCCATTCATTAAATTTGGGGCACTGAAAGACCCTAAGTTTTCAGAAAAAATCGAGAAAATCACACTGTTCAAGACAACTGCAGGCGACTATGTGACACTGCCTGACTATTTGGAACGTTATAAAGCGCATATAGAAAATCAAGTTTACTATACAACAGATGAAGTACAACAAACCCAATACATCAACCTTCTAAAATCTCACGATGTGGACGCAGTGATCTTAGAGCATCCAATCGACAATGCTTTCATCTCCCATTTGGAAGCGCAAAACGAAGGTGTCTCCTTCAAACGCGTGGATGCCGATGTTTCGGACCTCATGAAAGAACAAGAAGAGGAGAGCGAAGATACAGAGGCTAAAAAGGCTTTTGTCGATCAGTTGACAGAACGATTCAAATCCGTACTGAATCTTGAACACTTGACCGTTCAATTGGAAACCTTAAAGAACAAAGACGTTGCCGGCATGATCGTGCTTTCAGAAAGCAACCGAAGAATGCAGGAAATGATGAAAATGTACGCAGGCAGCGGCCTTGATGCCAGCATGTTCCCTTC
>JAFGTX010000400.1 GCA_016938815.1 Clostridia bacterium
TCGTTCATACCTGCCTCGTGGTATTTTTTCATACTATGTGTAGCCACTTCCGCAGTCAGGCCTATTATCGGCAATTTTTTCAAGCTTTTTCGCTTTCTCAATTCTCGACAGACTACATCGCCATCCATGCCCGGCAAGTTGATATCCATGAAGATCATATCGTACTTTTCTAGATGATCGACCTCGAGTACACTTGGACCGTCTTCCACGAAGGATACTTCCACGTGGACAGCATGCAAAATATTTTCCATCATCTTTCGATTCATGGCACTGTCTTCAACAACCAATACATGCATATCTTCAATGCGTTTAACCATCGCCTCTGGCACTTCAAGCTCCATCTCTTTTTGCGCAATCTTCGGATGATGTTTTACCAATGCCTCAACTAGAACATTGTAAAGTTCTGATGCGATAATTGGTTTTTTCACGATGCCGTGCACCCAACCTTCAACATATTCAGCAGAATAGTTATTGATTCCGATGACGATATGCCTTTCAACCGATATATAGGGCCTGATATCATCCAGTGCCCGTTGGCAGGACAATACGAAACAAACGTCAGAACGCTCTCTAAGGGTTTTTCTGAGCGTGTTGACATCGTCCACACCAATCACCTTAAAGCCTAATTCGCCTAGCATGGCACTCAATTCTTTCGGTTGATCAATATACCGATTGTATTGAATAACATGAAATCTATCCACATCCAACAATTTCATTTCTAATCTTCTTACATCGGAAGCTACTTTAAACGGTACCTCTACAATGACTCTTGTGCCTTGCTTTTCTCCACTCTCAATACGAATCGTCCCACCCATTTTTTTGACGTCATCCATCGCTAACGATAAACCGAGTCCTAAGCCCTCGTGCTGCCTTGTCGATGATGTATCTCCCTGATTAAAGGCTATGAAAAGACTTTCCCGTTGTTTTTCTTGAATGCCAATACCAGTATCTTGCACAATAAACTCCAGCATTATTTCCTTTGATACCTGAGTCGTCTTGTTTACATGCAAATCAACACGACCAGACTCGGTAAATTTAATGGCATTATCCAGTACGGCCATAAGGGTTTTTCTAAGCAATGTCTCATAGCCCA
>JAFGTX010000073.1 GCA_016938815.1 Clostridia bacterium
CACTGGATTTGAGCCGCCAGAAATAGAGCAGCTTTTTTCTAAAGTCCATGACAAAGAAATCAAAGATGATGACTTTGATGTGGATGAGGCATTGAAGGAAGAACCCATTTCAAAACAGGGAGATCTTTGGCTCCTTGGAAAGCATCGCCTAGTCTGTGGAGACAGTACTGTTCCTCACACCTACGAAAAATTAATGGATGGGAAAAAGGCTAATATGATCCTCACGGACTTGCCATATAACGTGGACTATGAAGGCACTGCTGGGAAAATCAAAAATGACAATATGGGCGATAAAGAGTTCCATGAGTTTCTCTTAAAAGCCTATACCAATATGTTTGAGAATCTCGTTGATGGCGGTGCGATTTATGTATTTCACGCAGATAGAGAGACGGTCAATTTCAGGTCAGCTTTTAAGGAAGCTGGCTTCTTTTGTCACCAGACCTGTATTTGGGTGAAGAATGCTCCGGTACTAGGGAGATCAGATTATCTCTATGCTCATGAGCCTGTTCTATATGGATGGAAGCCGACAGCAAGCCATAAGTTTTATGGGGATAGAAAGCATAAAACCATTTGGAATTTTGATAGACCAACGAAATCAAAACTCCATCCAACTATGAAGCCATTGCAGCTGTTAGCCTATCCCATTAAGAATTCAAGCCTTGCCAATTGCATCGTCTTGGATCCTTTTGGTGGATCAGGCAGTACACTCATCAGTAGTGATCAGACAAACAGGATTTGTTACATGATAGAGCTTGATGAAAAATTTGTGGATGTCATTGTATCAAGGTTCGTGCTCCATGCAGGAACAAGCGCAGATGTGTTTCTTATTAGAGATGGAGATAAAATCTCCTATGAAGATTTAAAATCTGATGAAGCTGAGGCGGAATAAACCTCAGGAAATATTGTGGAGGTGATGTAAATGGGGTGACTCAAAAAAAACGATATCAATTATTAGAAGATGGTAAAACCATGTCCGGGACCCTTTCTGGAGGACATGTGTTTTTATTTGATAGAGAGGACTTCCAGATTGTAAAATCAAGAAACTGGTATCCAAATCGTAAGTTTGGCGAGAAAGGCACTGTCTATATCATTGATAGAGAGGGTAACCAGTTTCATCAGATATTACTCAAACCACCAAAGGGATTTGAGGTTGATCACATCGACCTGGATCCGCTTAATAACAAAAGAGAGAACTTGAGAGTTTGTACCCATCAGCAAAATCAGTGTAATCAGCCTACTCAAGTAAATAACACTTCTGGCGTAACAGGCGTCAGTTTCTACCAGCCAAGACAAAAATATAGAGCGAGAATCAAAGCATCCCAGTATGATATTCATCTGGGATATTTTCATACCATTTTAGAGGCGGTGCAAGCAAGAAACGAAGGAATAAAGCTGATGTTTGGTGAGTATGGAAGGCTTAATGATGTACCGGAAGCACCAAAATGGATCAAAGATATGGTCTTTGATAAATGCAGCCGACATTTTGATAAAGCCGCAGTTTAATCAAAAAAGAATCTACTCAGAAGCCATAGAATGCTTGACTTATATCTTCTTTAGAGTGATGTATGTAGTACCCAAAACAAAGGAGGTATAAGTCAATGCGTATTGAAACGACATG
>JAFGTX010000401.1 GCA_016938815.1 Clostridia bacterium
GCCGTAAGAAAGGCCTAGGTAACCTAACGAAACCGTCCACATCATAGACTGGATACCACCTCTGTTTAGGAGTTTGTTAACTGCTGCTACGCCTGTGTCAATTGAAAAACCATAGTTCATGAAGGACATCATTTCAAAAACAGAATAGCCTTGCATCATGATAGCTAGAACCATAGCGATCAAAGACGCAATAACCATAGCTGCCAATGCATGTACCTTTTTAACTGCCATGAAAATAACCGCTGCCAGTGGAATAAGACTGATCAGTGCAAATGTCGGTGTAATGCTGAAGTTGCTTACAAGACCGTTCAAAATAGCATCTACGGATGTTCTGTCAATCGAACTAGCACTGTACTTCATACCAAGAATCGCATAAAGGACAAGTGAAATGATAAATGCTGGCACGGTTGTGAACATCATACTTCTGATGTGCGTAAATAGATTGGTTTCACAAACGCCTGCCGCGAGGTTTGTCGAGTCTGAAAGCGGTGACATCTTGTCGCCGATAACCGCACCCGAGATGACTGCACCCGCTGTCAATGCCGGAGGAATACCAAGACCCATACTAATACCCATGAATGCTACACCAAAAGTACCACCGGTTGTCCAGCTACTGCCTGTACAAAGAGACGAAACACTGCAAACCAAAGCAGCTGTCAAAAGAAAGACCGATGGACTTACCATCTGTAAACCATAATAAATGAGTGCAGGAATCGTTCCAGCTGCGATGAAAGTCGGAATCAACATACCGATGAACATCAAAATCAACATCGGTATCGTTGCAATTTTACAACCATGCATAATACCTTCTTCGATAACCGACCATTTTGTACCTGTTGCCATCAAAAGCACAATTGCAAATGTAATGGAAAATACAAGCGTCATATGTATATCCGGACTACCTACAGTAAGAATCTGTGCGATGATCACCACGAATAAAAACGCTACAATTAGTGCCGCTGTGCCAAATGATGGCTTCTTTGAGTTTGTACTCATAAAACTACCCCCTATCTTTGATTATATACACTATACAATTCGAGTGTTGTTTTTAAGTATAAAAAAAACGTTTATTGTCAAAAAATTCTCAAATTTTTTTTAGACCCATAAACGCTTTTTAAACTCTATTTAATTTGCGAACTCCGAAACAGCACCGCTCACTTTCTCTACAGGCCGCATCTTCACTAGAATCGCCACTAATAATACCGTCATGACCTCCGCCACAGGAATGGTCAACCATACGCCTGTAATTCCAAACGTATGTGGCCAGATATTGATGCCGATTACAATCCAAAGCATACCTCTGCTGAAAGCAATCAGAGCTGATTCCTTAGCACCACCAATCGCCGTAAAGTAAACGGAATGAATAATATTAAAGCTGTTCACCAGAAAAGCGAAAGCATAAACCTTGCCACCACTGGCCGCCATGGCAATCACATCCCCTTGGTCAGCAAACATACCCGCTAGACGTCCACCGCCAAAGAAAAGGACGCCCGATATCAAAACACCTATGACAAGCCCGCTAGCAGTTGCCTTATGCATGATGCCCTTAACACGTGAAAATTTCTCATGACCAAAATTATAACTGATAATCGGACTGACACCGTCTGCAATACCAAAAATCATATTAACCCCAAACTGCACGACAAAGCCGATGGTCGTAAAGGCAGCAACACCGCTCGGTCCGATTCGTCTCATAAACTCAAGGTTGAAGAGATAGATCGCAAGCGCCGTAGATGCTGCGCCAATACCTTCTGATGCACCGTTGTAAAGCATAGGCACCATCGTGCTTTTATCGAAATGCCCTGCAAACACGTTGATGGCATAACGTTTCTTGAACATTGGGCGAACCGATACAAGAAAACCAGAGAAAAAGGCACAGCCGCTTGCCAGTGCCGCCCCTTGAATGCCAAGTCCTAGGTACTTGATCAAGAACAAACTGAGTGACGTGTTGACCGCTAGCATGGTCAGTGTCGCCTGCAAATAAAGTTGAGGTTTACCAACAATTCGATCGGCAAATCCCGTTAAAATCATCAAGGGATGAAACATGATAAACAGTGAAAAAATCCTGAGATAGGTTCTCACAGAATCTAAAAGGACCACGTCCGCACCTAGCCAGCGACTCACTGTTGTCGCTTTAGCAAAACCAATCAAACCATAAGTCGCCGCAAAAATGACAATAATGATTAAAGCCGTTTTAAAAGTGTTCTGTGCCCGTTCATATTGACCGGCGCCTAAACTCCTACCGATGATGCTCAGTGCACCAAAAGCGATAATCAAACTAACCGCCATGGCAAATTGCACGAATGGGTTCACGATATTCACTGCCGCTAGTGCATTGGCACCTACGTATTTACCAAGAATCATACCGCCAATCAGGGTCTGAGAACCCCCGATGACCATGGCAATCACTGCAGGTACCGTATATTTTAAAAATAACTTATTGATATTCTCCGTGCCTAAAATCTTTTCGTCCATACTAACCTCCACATAGACCATAAACTATGTGATTAGTATAAACCTTTGTGCGACACAAAAGTCAAGCTAGAGAATCGGAATTTGAAATTCATACAGTTGTTCATGTGCCACATCCGTGGATGTGGTCGTAATTCTGAAACGTACCACCACATCGCCGACAACCTCATAGCCGTCTTCCCTCAGCATTTGGATCATGTTGGCTATATGGTTCTCAAAATATGTCCGAGGCCCCCTCACCATGAAACAGGCCACTTGCCTTTCCGGCAAAACTCTCAGCAAATTCGGGTCAACTTCTGATGCATCGTCAATGAAATAGATCAAATTGGTCTTTTCAAGCAATTTACCCTTGAAAAAGGCCTCTTTCGACATCAGTATACCGTAGGCATCCGACCCCACTACCGGATGAATGTTCACCAGCTGGTTTTCCAAATCCGAAGCCAGCCATTCGAAGGAGACATGATTCTCAACAATCTGCTCCATATAGGCAATCTCACAGTTCGGCTCTCTCCGTACCATATAACGGTCACTATCGTCCAGTGCCATCATATCAGAAAGCCGTTCCAACTTCTTCGACAGACTTTTTTCTACCCGCTGCATCTCTTCGATTTTCTCAAGAAGCACCGAGTGTTTTTCCTCTAATACGTCATATGTATGCTGCAAATAACGATTGGCAAGAAAAGACTTCATCTCTTCAAGACTAAAGCCTAACGCCTTGAGCTCAATAATCGTCGCCAACCGTTCGGATTGGAAAACCGAGTAATAGCGATAGCCTGTTTCCTCATCCACTTCGATCGGCCTTAGTAGTCCCACCCGGTCATAATGTCGTAAAGCCTCCGTTGTCACATTTTTCAACTTGGCAAATTCACCTATGCGCAAGATATATTTCACAGTTCCCATGCCTTCCCTACCGCTTTGACATAACCTTCCACCTCATTGTCACGGTATTGTTTAGGCGTCACACCCATCTTCTTTTTAAAATACTGAATATAGTAGCTTGGATGGTTAAAGCCTACCAGTGTTGCGATTTCTGTAACCGTATGGTCTGTATCGTTCAGCAGTTCCACACTGCGGTTAATGCGGTAATTGAGCAGATATTCATATGGCGTAATGCTCAGCATGCTCTTGAAACATCTGCCACATTCGCCTGCACTTATATGTGCCGACTCGGCAATATGATCTAGCTTGATGTCCTCAGCATAGTGGTTATGAATATATTCAATGATGATTCTGATTCGATTTTGCTTTTTAACCCACGACTGCTGCGGTGCCAATGAATCCTGACTGATGTTGTCAATCATCGTCAACCAGATTTCTGAAATTTTGACAGCGATACGGTACTCTTTGGCAAAGCAAGCACCCGTCTCTTCCCAGTGTTTAATTTCCTTGAGGTTTTTGATGACTTCTTGCTGCCATGGTACATCTTCCTTGAAAAAGACCACGCTCAAGCTACAATCACTGATATAGGGCAGTACATAATCCTGCTCCATCCGACTGCCTGCGAAAAAGCCCAGTATTTTTTCTGGAAAGTTAAAGCTGACATACTCCCCATCGGTTGATAGGTACGTCGTCATATGTAATAGACCTCTGTTGATGAAAATAGCCTCACCTGCATTCAAGTCATACGTATGATTGCTGATGCGAATGGTTAGCCTGCCTGAAGTAACCAAAGTGAACTGCAGTTCTTCATGCCAGTGCAAGTCTCTAAGACCTCTACCGAGAGGAAAGATTCCTTCCTGATTGACCGTATAGATGCCGAAAGGAAATGCATGGTCATTATAGCGATTTGATTCGTGGAGTCTGTTGAACTCAACCATAAAGTAGCCTCCAATGTTTAGATTGTTATATTTTTGATTAATATAGTGATATTTTTTAATAGGCTCAGTTGCTATAATGATATCAAATCTACTGATAATTACAAGAGGAGGCGTTAACAATGTTAAATATAAGTACCATAAAAAGTACCCCACCAACCGACGAAAGGACACTACTAGAATCAAGCGTATTCCAGCTCTTAGAGAAGTTGCAGATTGCCTATGAATACGTTGATAATGACAGCGTGGAATCCATGGAGGCATGCTATGAAATTGAAAAGATTTTAGATGTTGCTATCAAGAAAACCATTGTGTTATGTAATCGTCAAAAAACCACATTCTATCTTTTGGTCATGCCTGGAGAAAAATCCTTTAATACCAAAGACTTCTGCAGCAAACTGGGTTGCTCCAGGCTCTCTTTCGCACCGCCGGATAAAATGCAAGAACTCATGGGTATGATACCAGGGTCCGCGACCATCATGGGTCTTTTAAACGATAACGAAGACGCTGTTCAACTGGTTCTGGATCAAGAGATTCTTCAAAGTGAATGGTTTGGCTGTAATCCCGGTAAAAATACCAGTCACTTGAAATTCAGAACGTCAGACTTAATGGAAAAAATCATTCCCGCCATGAAACACCAACCCGTCATCATCGACTTATAATAGATAAACGCCAAGCATTACGATTGTCTCAAGTAATATCGGTCATAAAGATCGACATCGTTTTTCTTGGCTTCTTTTTTTGCACTATTATTGAGATGCCAAGCCAACAATGGAAATAAAAGCACCGGTACGTCGCTCCTGAAGTGACAATGGGCATCTTGTGGAATATAGTGACCGCGACTGACTGCGGACACCACTTTTTCTGCCCCACTCATCAAACGTACACCCTTCTTGCCTAAACTCTCAATCGGCCTACCGTCAATGATCACGCCGCCACCATGAGCAATGCCACCTAGCCAGTTCATATCCATGGCCTCGGCAAAACAGCGACACATCAGATTGAGAGGCACGATCCGCGTTGGATCCGGAAAACCTGATTGCCCAAAAGAAAAGAGGCTTTTGCCTGCTAAGTGATCCTTGTATGGCATCAACTTTTCCATCACTTCGATCACCACAGCTGGCAGA
>JAFGTX010000402.1 GCA_016938815.1 Clostridia bacterium
ACAGACGCAAAATAGTAATGTGATAGTTCTTATAAAATGAAGCGTATATCTTCGTTAAATTGACGATGAGATATACGCTTTTTTATGTCATAATAGAGATAGGAAAAGAAAAAGAGATATACAGGAGGGTGTAGCATGAAAACACTGAATGTTGGAATAATAGGTTATGGCTTGTCTGGTCGTTTTTTTCATGGGGCGATAATCGGTGCCACTCCAGGTTTTGAAGTCAAAAAAATCGTAACAAGCGATTTGGAGAAACGCGCTCAGGCGCTTGAGGATTTTCCGTCAGTTAAAGTGGTACGTGCGGCGACGGAAGTTTTTGTAGATGAAAGCATTGATTTGGTCATCATTGCGGCGCCTAATGCTAAACATGCAGAGCTGGCTGAGACGGCGATGCGATCAGGTAAACATGTTGTTGTTGAAAAACCCTTTACCGTTTCTACGGAAGAAGCAGATTACTTGATTGCTGTTTCAAAAGAGGTTGGTAAGTGTATAACGGTCTATCACAATCGAAGATTTGACAGTGATTACCGTACGGTCAAAGCCTTGATGGCAACGGATAAATTGGGAAGAATCGTCGAGTATGAAGCGAGATACGACAGATTTAGACCCACGCTCAAGGAGCATGCTTGGAAAGAAAAAGCGCTTCCTGGCGGAGGCATCTTGTATGATTTGGGTTCTCATCTGATTGATCAGGCGCTGGACCTCTTTGGAAAACCGGAAGAAGTCTATGGGGATGTTCGAGCTTTGAGGCGTGGAGAGACCGATGATAGTTTTGAAGTCATTCTCTATTACCCTGAGATTAAGGTTACACTCAAATCCAGCATGCTGGTCAAAGAACCTTCACTACGTTTCGCATTATATGGTACTGCTGGCTCTTATACCAAGTATGGCGTGGATGTTCAGGAAGATGCTTTGAGAAATGGTGAACGTCCAGGCGGTGAGCAATGGGGTGTCGAACCTCGTGGTCTATGGGGAACCGTGGATTCAATGGAAACCAAGCAAAAAGTGAGAAGTTTGAAAGGTGATTATAGAGATTATTATAGGAATTTGTATGACCACATTGTCAGGGGTGCTGAGCTTATTGTGACAGCAGAGGATGGTAGAAACGTTATTGCTGTTATTGAGGCGGCTTATAGGAGCAATAGTGAAAAAAGACGTATTTCGATAGAATGGTAGATTATGAAAAAGAGTGGTATTAGAAAGCAAGCAGCAGCTAGTGTCATATTACTGGCGTGTTTGGGGCTTTTTTATGGCTATGGCTTGAATGAAGA
>JAFGTX010000403.1 GCA_016938815.1 Clostridia bacterium
AATTCAAAGGCCTGAAACAAATCTTCCTCTGAAGGATAGATTGTGTGATGCCTATATTCCTCTTCTAAAAAGAGGCTTAGTGTTTTAAAATAGTCTTTTTCCTGTTCTATCTTGAAAAAATCTGACCAATCATTGTTTATTGTTTTCATTTAATCACCCTTGATCATTATAACAGTTTTGGCAAAGTAATGATAAAGGAAACACCGTCTTTTTCGTTTTGTGCCTTGATTTCACCGCGGTGGTGCCTGATGATTTCCTTGGTGATGGCGAGGCCAAGACCGGTATTGCCTTTTGCTTCCGTCTCATATCGCTCAAAAATACGCTCAGGATCGCGTAGTGGCGTACCATCGTTGAAGACTGTAATCATCACATGAGATCCTGTGGCATGACATTCAATTTGAATGAGATTTTTGGCAAAACGCAAAGCGTTCTCTATGATATTTTCCAAAGCGACGGTAAAGGTCATTTCATTAATCGACAGAGGGATATCATCAAGCCGGGTTTGAAAGACAAGTTTGTCCGTTGTGTATTGAAAGCGCTTGATGAGGTTTTCTAGATAATCCAAGCTCTGGATTTCAAGGTATTCATCAAAGGCGTCAGCCTGATTTCTCAGTGTATAGAGGTAGATGAGAGATCGTATTTTTTCGTTCATCTTAAGGGCTTCTGTATCGATGAGCTGAATACTGCTTTTGATGTCTTCAGGTGCAATGACACCATCAAGCACTGCTTGGGCATAACTTCGAATGACCATGATGGGTGTCTTAAGGTCGTGTGAGACGGTTTGGATAAAATCCTTTTCTTCGCGATCTTGTTCCTTAAGGCGCTGCTGCATGATATTTGCCGATGCGGCCAGACGGCCGATTTCATCGTTACGATCCAGCAAGAGTTCTTCTTGCCATTCTTTATGTGCGATATGTCCAAGTTGATTTTCAAGTGCTTCAAGCGGTTTTGTAATGCGTCTTGCAATGAACTGTGCAAGGACGAGACTGAAAATCAAAGAGAAGATCAGTACGCTGATGAGGTGCTTGTTCATGGCACGAATCAAACCTTTTGTATATGTTTCTTGCATGTAGGAAATCATAAAGACATCTTCACCGCGCATTTCGACTTTGGTTACCACGGCATAGATGTGTTGATCGGTCTGGAAAATATAGCGCTTGGTGGTTTCTTCCTGTGCAAGGATGGTGGATCGGATTTCCCTTACAATGGGAAGTTTGTAAGCCATGATGCGGACTTCGCTGTTTAATCGTTTTTTGGTGAGCAGGATGTGATTCACCGAACGTTCATATTCCTGTGCGCTTTGTGAAACCGTATCATCACTGATATCAATAGAGTCCAGTGCAGATGCCATGGCTTCGCTATCCAGTTGCTGTGCGTGCTTCAATCGATTCGCCTGAGAGAATTCAATGGTTTCGAAGGTCTGTTTTTCAAAGAAAGTGCGGACGGAAAGATTCATGATTCCGAAAATCATGAGGAGGACGATAGAAATCAATATGGAAACAGCAATCCATAATTGTGCGCTTAGAGGCCGGTTTTTCATGATGTCACCATCCTATAGCCATAACCATAGATGGTTTCGATACCGATTTCCGGCAGTTTTTTTCTAATGCGACGAATGGTATCGTCAACGACACGGTCGGAACCGAAATAATCAGCACCCCATATTTTTAGGAGAATATCTTCTCGCGAAAAGGATTGTCGAAGATTTTGTGAGAGTAGGAGTAGCAAGTCGAATTCTTTTGAAGTCAGTTCAATAGCGCTTCGACCCTCACGAACGGTGCGTTGCTCAATGCAGATATTATAGGGACCCAGTTCGATGGCGTGGGCTACAGAAAGCGGCGCCCTATTTTGAATTAATCGATTGACGCGAAGGACCAGTTCACGTGGTAGAAAGGGCTTGGAGATATAATCGTCAGAACCCAGTTCAAGACCGATGACGCGATCAATGTCCTGATTTCGGGCAGATATGAAAATCACGGGAATGGACGGAAAGCGTGATTTTATTTCCTTGATTAGTTCGAAACCATCCATCATTGGCACCATAATATCCAAAACCCAAAGGTCAAAGGTCTTATCTATGGCGTTATAGGCGTCAAGTCCGTTGGTGAAGCTGTCCACCTGATAACCTTCTTTTTCTAGATAGCGGCTTAGAATGGTATTGAGGCTGATCTCGTCTTCGACCAGTGCGATTCTTTTCATATGGGTCACTCCTTGGCGTAATTTTATTTTAGTATATACCAAAATTATGTGAGGAACTTCACAGAATGTGTGAAATTGTGTTATTTGCTTTCAAAAATGATGAATATGAGGGTATTGTATATAACAATTAAAACCCGCTGGAGAAATGCTTGAAGAGCAAATCTTTAGCGGGTTTTTTGTTTAGGTTACACTTTGAAGACTTTAACGGTGTTGTTGAGTTCAATCGCTTGATTCTTGAGACCATCAATCACTTCTTGCATTTGTTCCAAAGAAGCGGTTTGTTCTTCTGTCGATGCGGCAACTTCTTCTGAGTCAGCAGCTGACTTTTGAGAAATGGCATCTACTTTCGAGATGATATCCAAAAGCTGATTGCTGTAGTGGTTGACACTGTCGATTTCTGAAGTAACCGAGTTTAGATTTGATTTTGTGGTTTCAAAACTTTGAGATATTTCTTCGAAAGAAGTCATAACTTCAGCAAGTAATACTTCACCTTTTTCTGTTTCTGTAGAACCATCTTCAATGGATTCTAAAGCGGCATTGGTACTTGCTTGTGTTTTTTCAATAAGGCCTCTGATGCTGTCTGTTGAGCGACGTGATTCTTCAGCAAGTTTACGTATTTCTTCAGCAACAACGGCAAAGCCTTTGCCATGTTCACCAGCTCTAGCGGATTCTATTGAAGCATTTAATGCCAATAAATTCGTTTGTTCGGCAATACTGTTGATGATTTCGACAATGTTACCGATTTCAATAGAGATATCTTTAAGCTCGTGGATCAATCCTGAGGACGTTTTAACTTGATCTCGGATCTTAATCATTTGAGTGGTCATGGTTGTCATCTTACCAACGCCGTGTCTTACGGTTTCTGTTGTGTTGTCGGCATTGTTGATGACTTCGTCAACGCTGATATTCACTGTTTTAAGTGAAGCAAGCGTTTCTTGAAGATGACTGTTTGCTTTAGCGGTTTCTTCCACTTGTTTTTCAGCGCCGGCAGCGACATCTTGTGTAGCTAAGGCAATCTGGTCAGAAGCAAGAGTGACTTGTTCTGTAGTTTGAAGGATGTTTTCGCTACCTAGTTCGATTTCTGAAGACACCTCTGTGATTTGCTTTGTCATTTTACGCAAGTTGATGATCATGTTGTTGAATGCACCGGCAACAGCTCCAATTTCATCATTGTTTTTGATGGTAATGGTGTTTGTCAAATCACCTTCCGCTGCTAGATAAGCTGTTTTAGATAGGTCTTTTAGCGGATTTAGCATTTTCTTCATGATGATGAAGAGTATCAAACTCGTCACCGCAACGATGATAAGCGCTGTTAAAGCAGCCTTGAACATCATCGCAGAAATGGTATCATTGACGTTTTGAAGACTGATACCCACGTTAATGGCACCGACAATATCACCGTTGATGACAATTGGTGCGATAACGTCATAAGTTGGTAATGTATTGCCGTCTTTCTTGGGATCCCAATCAAATACGACTGAGGCTGATTTCCCCTCTTTGATAGCCTTTTTTACAACGCTATCACCGGATAGATCAAGACCGATTCTTGATGGGTCACTGTGATTCTCCGCTATCATATCGGTATTAACGAAAAGTAGATAGTTGATGATATCACTTTGTGAGGTGTTGACAATAATGGTTTGACGATCAAATTGACCTTTAACTGCCGCAGGAAGCCCATCTGCATTGGATGCAATTTCTGCAAGAGTGAAACTTTCTACGAGTGAATTGGCTAGATCCGTACCGCTTTTTTGTGACAATGCCAACATCGACTGTTTTGTATTGTAGATATTGATGGCAGTTGTAATAGCACTAGTAGCGAGTAGGATAATAATCGTGATGAGTAATAATCGCACGATTAAGCTAGACTGTTGCTTTGTTTGCTTCATTTCTAACATTATAATCCTCCATATTTAATTTTTCCCCAATTACATTTTTTGTCGAAATATCGACAAGTTCAAATACATTAAGCACCACTATTATAACAAAATAACAATTTATGTCTATATTCTCCAGTTGAAATTATTACATTTTTTTAAAAAAACAAATAAAATGTACTCAAGCATTCCGATTATTTTAAATAAATATAAAACACTTAAATTCTATATGTTTCAAATCCAATTATTTGCGTAAG
>JAFGTX010000074.1 GCA_016938815.1 Clostridia bacterium
GTAGCGACGGCTACTCTTTTTTCATGCAAAAAAAGGCTATTATTTTTTTACTGAAATGCCGATAACTTACATATAGTGACGGGGGCTCTGGCATGGTAAAAATTTGCGTGGAGGTGAGTATAGTGAGAATTGGTGAATCAAGTATGAGATTAGAGTCAAGCGGATTCCAGAAAGTAGAGCGGCGGGAAGTCACTCAGCTTGAAACGTGGAACCAAAGCAACTCGGCGGGGATAGGAAGTCAGCGGGTGGATAGTTTGAGTATTTCCGAAGCCGGAAGTACCCAAACGTCTATTGACTACAGTTTTCTATCGGCAGAAGAATTAGAGGCATTGGAGAAGGAAAAAGAGGAGGAGTTACTCGATATAGAGGACCGATTGAAAATTTCTTTAATTGAAGCATTTATCAGAAGTCTAACGGGTAAGCACTATAAGCTGAATCGAGTATCTTTTGGCATTTTGGAAGAGAGTAGGGAAAAAATCAATGCAAAACTCAGACAGATCGATAGAGATCTTCGAAACGTTGCAAATTACACTGGAAAATTTGACACACTGAACAATGCACAACTTAATCGCAATGCATCAGGAAACCAGAATGTTCAAAGAAGTGGATGGGGTATAAGGTATTATCATTCTGTAGAAGAGGAAAAACATCAGCAGATGGACTTTGCGGCAAAGGGCACAGTCAAGCTCGAGAATGGTCGTGAAATAGAGATTGATTATCATCTGCATATGTCGGAAAGTTCCTATAAGCGGGCTACAGAAACTTTTTTAGCTGGAGATGCACTGATCGATCCGATTGTCATCAACTACAGTGGAAAGAGCAGTGGACTGACGCAAGAAAAATATGCCTTTGATATCGATATGGACGGTGAGAAGGATCAAATATCCTTTGCGGCTCAAGGCGCGGGATTCTTAGCGCTGGATCGCAATAACAATGGCACCATTGATGACGGCAGCGAATTGTTTGGACCATCTACCAATGACGGATTTGGTGAACTAAGCGCTTATGATGAAGACGGCAATGGTTGGATTGATGAAAACGATGCGGTTTTTAATCAACTGAGAATTTGGGAGCGTAATCCTGACGGCACATCGAAATTGATGGCTCTTGGAGAGGTTGGCATCGGTGCCATCTATCTCAAAAATGCGACAACGCTTTTCGATTTCTCTGATGATTTACTGAATTTACAAGGTCAAATGCGTGCCAGCAGTATCTTTTTAAGAGAAGATGGTACAGCGGGCAGTGTACATGAAGTGGACCTAAAGATATGATGGAGTTGCCAAAAATAGCTGGGGGAAACCCCAGCTTTTTGTTATAATGAAGTCGATGAAAGAAGTAGAGGAGGAGTATGGATGCAAGGCCCAAATAAATTAGACTTAGCCCACTTACCCACACCGGTACAGAAGCTTGAAAAGTTATCGACAAGATTACGAGAAATCAATGCGAATAGCCCGGAAATACATATTAAAAGAGACGATTTCAGTGGCATGGAAGTCTCAGGTAATAAAATTAGAAAACTGGAATACAGCTTATTAGAAGCGAAAAATCAAGGGTGTGATTTGCTGATTACCTGTGGGGGCATTCAATCCAATCATTGTAGAGCAACCGCTGCCATTGGGGCGAGAATGGGCCTAAAAGTAGTACTGCTACTCATGGGTAAGGCCTGTGATGCGCCAGTGGGCAATCATTTCATGGACGGCTTTTTTGGCGCAACGGTGCACATGATTCCTTCAGATGAAGCGATCGCTTCACTGGAAGATCTGTTTCCAAAGTACGCCTCTTTATATGAAGAAAAAGGTTATAAGCCTTACCTTATACCAACGGGTGCGTCCAATGGTATCGGTGCCTTCGGTTATAAAAATTGTATGAAGGAGATTATGGATAACGGTGGCAAGGCCTATGATGCCATCGTCGTGACGGTAGGTTCAGCGGGAACCTATGCTGGATTGCTGTTAGGGAAAGAAGCCTACGGTTTTGAAGGTGATGTCTATGGGATCAATATTGCGGCTGACCACGATTACTTTTTCAATCGTACCAAAGCTGTGATTGAAGAGTCCAACATCTATATGGCACAGCCTGTTAGTATACCGGATCAGTGGATCAAGATTATAGATGGCTATCAAGGTGATGGCTATGCGCTCAATCGTCCGGAGGACTTTGCCTTCATCAAGGAGATTGGTGCAATGGAAGGCCTGCTGGTCGATCCTGTTTATACAGGTAAGGCTTTAAAAGGTTTGGTGGCGGAGTGTGAAAAAGGTACCTTTGACCATTGTGAAAGAGTGCTTTTTATTCATACTGGTGGTTTATACGGACTGCTTGCGAAATCTGGGGAGATGGCAAGTTATTTATAGTAAGGAAAGATTATGGTGAATTTTGGATTTGATTGGCTCTTCCTCGTTGAGGTAGATGAAGCACACATTTTAGAATATGAGACATTGTTATATTATCACCAACTACCTTTTCACACGATTGAAGAGGCGGGACGATACCGCATTCAAATACCTGAAAAATACATGTCAATCGGTTGTGATGTGATAGCGGCATACCAGGCGGGCAATCTTGCCAATCCGGTCAATGACTTTGATCCAAGGTATTCACACTTTGAGCGTGGCAGAAAAGTACGCCAACCGATACGCCCACATAGTGCCTTCAAATGGCATTTTCTTTTCCTGCTGATTATCATGTTATTCATGTTGTTGGTGCAAATGGTCTTGTATATTAGAAAATGATAAGGTTGCGCTTTCCATCAACTTATGGTAACATGTTAGAAATTAAATATTACTTATCCAGAACAGGTTAGAGAATTCGCTCGATGATCCTGTACCAACCTACAACATGTAAGGTGGTTCCACGAATATTGATAAGGTCTATGATTATTACTCTCTGTCGTAGGCAGGGAGTTTTTATTTTTCGTGATAAACAAATCCAGCAAGTTTGTGCACTAGAACTGCATGACCGTGTTTACACGGGTGATGCAGAGCCAGTGTGCAGACTTATTGGACGCGTAAGCGATCCAAGCGACGCGAAGCGTTGCTGGATGGGGTCATCCACCAACGGATGGCA
>JAFGTX010000404.1 GCA_016938815.1 Clostridia bacterium
GATATGGAACGTCAGGAACTTAATGTCTTCAAAATGAGACTTTTAGGCGCTGAAGTCGTAGCGGCCATGGGTGGCGAACGCACACTGAAAGATGCGGTGGATGAGGCATTGATGGAATTTGCACAGACCTATGAGGATACTTTCTACTTGTTGGGCTCGGTGGTAGGACCACATCCTTACCCGCTGATGGTTCGAGAATTCCAAAGTGTTATCGGTCGTGAAGCCCGTGCACAGGTACTTGAAAAGGAAGGTCGTTTGCCAGATTACCTGATTGCCTGCGTCGGCGGTGGCAGCAATGCCATGGGACTTTTCAGCGATTTTGTAGAGGATGCAGACGTGAAAATGATTGGTGTGGAGCCTGCTGGCCTCGGCCTAGACACGGATCAACATGCAGCGACCCTTACTAAAGGTAGACCAGGGGTGATTCATGGCTTTAAATGCTACAACCTTCAAGATGAAGCTGGTGAGCCATTACCGGTACACTCTATCGCTGCAGGGTTGGATTACCCAGGAGTAGGCCCAGAACACTCCCATTTCAAGGATACGAAAAGAGCAGAATACGTATCCGTGACCGACGATGAAGCGGTAGAAGCCTTCAAGAAACTGTCTAAAACAGAAGGTATCATTCCGGCGATCGAAAGTTCCCACGCCGTTGCCTATGCGATGAAATTCGCCAAAGACCTGCCAAAGGACAATATCGTCATCATTAATTTGTCTGGTCGAGGGGACAAGGATTTGTATCGTATGAAGGAGCAATTGGCTTTATAGAATAGTTTGTTAAAATAGAAAGAGCGGCTTTTGCTGCTATCATACCCTACTTCGTGTTGGTTGTTCTTTGAGCCAAAGGCACTCATTCGGATATGATAGTAGCAAAAGCCGTTCTTTCCATTTAATGGGGGTTTCCTATGTTGTTCTAGCGAACCAAAGGAACATGTCTGGATATAACCGCGTCACAGACCACGGATTCTCAATACATCAGATTAGAAAGGAAAAAAAGCCCGCAACTATTTACAAAATATACATTTTTATGGAGTTGACGGCTGGGTAAAAAAAACCTATAATGAAGCTATACGTTTTTACGAACAGACGTTCGTTATAAAATATAAAGGAGCAAGGCATGGGCAAATTTAAGGTGGTATCTGAATATCAGCCGACGGGTGACCAACCTCAAGCGATTAAGGAGTTGGTAGAGGGTCTGAATCGTGGAGAGAAACATCAAACATTACTGGGTGTCACCGGTTCGGGAAAGACTTTTACAGTAGCGAATATCATTGAAAAGGTGGAAAAGCCAACACTGGTAATCGCCCACAATAAAACTTTGGCGGCTCAGTTGTGTAGTGAGTTCAAGGAATTCTTTCCGGAGAACGCGGTTGAGTTTTTTGTCAGTTATTACGATTACTATCAGCCGGAAGCCTATGTCGCACATACGGATACTTACATTGAAAAAGACGCATCGATCAACGATGAAATAGATAAGTTGCGCCACTCGGCAACAGCTGCACTTTTGGAACGACGTGACGTCATTATTGTCGCTTCGGTTTCCTGTATATATGGTCTGGGTAATCCGGATGAATACAAGGAAAAGATGGTGTCTCTGAGACCGGGCATGGAAATTGGCAGGGATGATTTGCTGCGTAAATTGATTGAAATCCAGTATACAAGAAATGACATCAACTTTGTGCGGGGTACTTTTAGAGTACGTGGCGATATCGTGGAAATCATTCCGGCGGGTGAAGGTGAGAATGCCTTGAGGGTCGAGTTCTTTGGAGATGAAATTGATCGTATTACGGAAGTCAACGCCTTGACGGGTGAAATTGTTGGTCAAAGAGCCCACATTTCGATCTTCCCCGCTTCCCACTATGTGGTGAGTCAAGAAGACATCAATCGTACGGTAGAAGACATCATCAATGAAATGGAGGAACAAGTCAAGAAGTTCAAGGATGAAGGCAAGCTGATCGAAGCTCAGCGTATCGAGCAGCGGACGCGATACGACGTGGA
>JAFGTX010000405.1 GCA_016938815.1 Clostridia bacterium
ATAAAGTCCTGATCTGCTGTCTCCATTTTCCTTATATGGTATTTTTCAGACATCCGCCACCTCCAAAATGAAATCAATCGTTGATTAAAATTAAACTAGCTTTAATAATTCCATTCGCCATTGATATGAAAAATACCTTGTTGTTTTTTGTCTTTTTACTTCTTGTACACTGTTTCCAATATAATCCTTTTCTCGAATCCACCACGTTCTGTACGTTTCCTTGATTTGACACGTTCGACTTCATCATCTTCGATTTTGAATGTATGCTTAAGCGCATCAATCACCTCAAGAATATCAGCAAGCTCTTCGACACAGGGTTCACTGATGAACTCCATGGTCTCTTCATTCAACTTCATCAAAAGTGCTGCTCGGTATTCGTCTTCATCCGCTATATGAGTGGTATATGATTTATTATTTTCCTCTATGATACTAGGAATATTATCTCTCACCAGCTTGTTATAGGTTACTTCATATATTTCACGATTGCCTTTTACCATTTTCGACACCGAATGATCATATACAGGGGCTCCTTGATTAAGGCATCATATCGTTTTTGGTTGCTTACCTGCCATGATTCCGGCGGCCTTGGTTCTTCAACCTGCATTATTTCAAAACCAGCCCTCGTTAGCGCATTGATATAATCGGAAAAGGTATGATGGTAACTCAAAGATACATCCATTTTATCATTTGCCCTTGTCCAAGGCTGTATGTATCGTCTTTCACTTCTATCGAGGTACCTCAGCTGATCCGAGTCATCAGGACAGAGGGGATACATAGCAGAATAAATAGGATGAATCACGGATAAAATGAAAACACCTTCCGTCACCAATATGTCATGTACCGTTTTAAACGATTCGTAAAGATCTGAAAAATAATGCGCCGTCGTAGACGAGAAAGCAAAGTCGAATTTTGTTGAAATGTGGTCAGTAAGTTCAATGATATCCGCTTTTTTAAATGCAATCCTTTCTGAATCATTCTTCCCATTGGCAAGGTCAATCATCGCACCGGATAAATCAATGCCAAGGATATGCCGTGGTTGATAGGCGTCGAAGTAAAAGGAGAAACGCCCCGTACCACAGCCAATATCAATAATCGATCTACCCTCCAGAGGCGGTAACAGCACTCGAATGCAGGGCCATTCAATCGCATTGCTGAAGGAATCAAGCGCCTCACTAAAGTTCTCATAGTCAGATGCCATCACATCCCAATTTCTTTCAATCATCTCTTTCATGATTCATCACTCCTATTCACTACTAGCCGTTCATAATTTGACGAAATTCATCTTTTTCAGCCGCATTGGAAAATAGCTGAAACCAGTCCAATATCTCTATCGTAAATTCGATAAATGCATGTCCCAGACCCGTAATAACAGACCCTGAATGCACTACCGGCTTCATTACATAATTGACCCTTGGAAAGGGATCGCCTGTACCAAATACTTTTGCATGCTCTGACCCCCAAGCAATAATTGGCGTTGTATAAGGGATATTTTTTAAAACACCCGATTTCGCCAACATCACAGTCCCAGCGCCACAAATCCCAGCAGTAAGTTTTTGCTTTCGATTCAAGTGCTGTATCAGAACGTCTAATTCATCTCTATAATCGCCATACCAACCACCACAAATAATCAAACCTTCCGCTTCTATATTTTTCTGATCAGAAACAAGTCGATGGGGTTTGTAAACAGCACCAGAGCGACCGTTAACCAATCGATCTTCGTAAGCAATAGTTATGATTGTCTTATGACCTTCCGTCGCTAGCATATGCATAGCAAAGGTTATCTCATAATCTGTCATGCCGTCAAAAATGAAGAATAACACTTCGTTCATATCGCATCTCCTCCCAATCTTAAAAACCCAGTTCCTCATCAAGCAACAAAACCGTCATTCGATTCTTTTGATTTTGTCCCCTGATGACCGATAGATAGTTGCACACTCTAACCCCTTGATGACACGCAGTACAGGGTTCACCTTTACTGCAAGGCGATTCTATCTTAGCTCTTTGGGCATTTTGAGGCGTCGCAACGGACAGTGCCCTTTTAATGGCTTCCTTTTCGTTAGCCACCAACTTATTTTTACTAACGATCACAATCACTTTTTCCGGTCCATAAGTCATCGCAGCCACCCGATTGCCACTATGATCTACATTGACCAGTTCTCCAGTGAGTGCAATAGCGTTACTGCTTGCTATGTAACCATCTGCTGTCAAAGCCATTTTTTTCAGTTGCTTTACTTCTTCGCTAGCGGATGCGTTCGTTTTATCATACACCACTTTGTCCCTAGCACTGAGATAAGCACTAACGCCTAATGCTTTCAATGTTTGGGAATTTCCAATACCTACGGTATGACAGTCTACCGTCAAACGTTCAACTTCTGACAAAACCGCTTCTCTACTCTTGCATAATACAAAATCTATATGTTTGCTCTTTAAATTGTTTTCTAATTCAAAATATCTATTATCCATCGTTTTCTCCTGTCATGCCATTTTACTTAGCATCTTTATGCCACCCCTCTTTTATTTAAACATTTTACATCGTATAAACTCTATCTTTCTCTGAACAAAAAATATAAACTCACCTATATTCTGAAATCCTTCCATCTTATAGATACAAATGACCGCAATGATCGATAGGGCGATGATAAACATCAAACCGATACTTATGATGCTTTTGCTTCTATTACCGCTATGTGTATTTTCCATTGTTTTCACCTACTCCTGATTGTATTCTCGTCTTAACAAAGAGAACATCAACAAATCCGTCATCTGATCTCTGAAACACATGTATTCCCTCAACAACCCCTCTTTTACGAAGCCCAGTTTCATTAGCGAATGCTGGGAGGCCGTGTTTTCTGGATAGACCAATCCTTCAATTCGGTTCAAGTTCATCTCTTCAAAGCCAAAGGCAATCGCCGCAGTCAGTGCTTCCGACATATAACCCATTTTCTGATGCTGCTCTGAAAGTTCATAACCAATTTCCGCCCTTTTGTGCTTTAGATTCATGGCGTGATATCCACAGGTACCTACAACCTTATGTAATGCCTTAACCTCGATACCCCAGCGGATAACACGTGCTTCCTCGAAGCCACTTGAAAAATTTGAAATCATGGTTTTGACCGCGTCTATATCCTGCACAGGGTACATGCCATAGTACTTTGTCACTGCTTCGGAACTGAAAATCTTATATAAATCTTCTGCATCAATCTCTTCTAGTTGTCTCAGTCGCAATCGATCCGTCTCTAGAACCGGAAACACTTCAAATAAAGCCATAACGTCCTCCTACATATCCGATATTTTGCAGACCATTCTATTTTCATGTAATGCCAGCAGACTCTTCGGACTGAGTTTAAGGGTCAAATGCTTATCACCAGTCCCTCCATAGACATAATCGTATTGGAGCAAGGTCTCGTCGATAATACATGGTATGGGTAGATTGACCATAGCTACAGCCCCTACCGTCATCCCCAGTTCATCCCAAATCCGTTCACGTGAAGCCATAGTGACACACTTTGCACTTAATAACTCGCCCAGCGTATCAAAATTCAATTTACCGCTTTTACCAGATACAATCACTGCATAAAGCCTGTCATCAGCAGAGACAATAAGAGTCGCCGCGGTTTGCCCAATGTCGATACCAAAATGTTTTGCACCATCTTTAGCCGAGTGTATCACGGTATCATGCTCTATAAGTTCAAAATTAGCATTTTGTGATTGTAGCAATTTTTCAATATTATTCTTTAAACTCATCATATAACCTCCATTTGTGCATCATCTTACTTGCAATCCCTGATTTCAGTCTCCTTGCGCCACTTTGCCCAGTATAATATCAATCCAAGCGGAAAATGTAGTATCAGGGAATAGGGTACGTAGATGCCACCATAGTTTATCGAAACATTTGGAATCGCTATACTGATTAGATTAAAGGTGATCGCACCTGTCGTCCAATTAAAGGTCAGTGTTCCGATACCTGCTAAGATGAACAGGGCACGTCGCCATCTATGTTCTGGTGTCGTCCCAAAACATAAAGCCGCAGTATAGATGGAAA
>JAFGTX010000406.1 GCA_016938815.1 Clostridia bacterium
CTGCTGTGATCAAATCCGAACTGGAACAGCTCAGAGAGCAATCTGAGGAACTAAAACGAACATTGATCGCAAATGCAACAGGGAAAGACAGGAAAATCGTTGAAGAGCTCAAGGCCGTTGAAAATCGGGAAAAAGAGCTCATGGAACAACTTCGCGCGGTAAATCAGGGGGTTAAAGACCGATCTCCTGCAATTACCCAAAATACCGGGAAAAACCGTACAGAAGTAAAACTGGACAATGTGAAGGGGAAAGGCTTGCTTACCACCATCGTATTTCTAGGGGCAATCAAAAATGAGATCGATGATGCACTGCATAAGGGGCGACTATCGGGGGAATTGAGCAAGAAGCAAATCAATCGTTATATGCGGGATAGAGAAAAAGCGGTCAAGGGGATCAATGAGCTCCAAAGAAGAGCTGTTGTCGAGCCGGATCTTTTGGCAAGTGCTCTTTCGGAGTCTTTTTCAAAGCGTTACAATATAGCGATAGATACCAAAATTCTAAAAGAAAATATCGGGGAGGGAGGGCTTAACTCAAAAGCTATCAACCTCATTCTTGATAATGCCGATCACCTCAGCAGGACACAAAGATTGAAGATGCGCTCCGAACTTTTCGATATGAATGCAGGATTTACAGCTCTCAGTAAAGGGGGGATTGCAGACAGTAAATATGCCAACAGCGTATCATCACTTCTTGGTACTATCAAAGAAAGCGAATTGTTTGATATCTTCAAGAACAACAATGATACTTATGTCTCTATGGATAACATGGGTGACGGCATGACACATATCAGAAGTATGCAGGGCGAAGTAGGAAGGTATATCGAAAAAATGGATCACCTTACTTCCATGATCAGCACCGAAAATAACTCTGAGCTAAAAAGCAAGATGAGAGAAGAACTCTCCGAGCTGGTAGATCTTGGCAAAAGCTTCCACGACAATAACGGCATCAACTTTAGTGAGTACGAGGAGATCGTTACCAAACAAGCGCATTCAAACAATGATCTTCAAACCGTAAACTCAGCGATATTACAAAAAAGCACGGAGCTTAGACGCTCAATGTAATACCGCCTGCCTCCAGGTGCCACCAAAAACCGTCAGATATTGCAATCGAGGATATTGCAATTCGGCGGGAACCGCCTCTTCCCGTAGACGATAAGCCACTCCGGAGCACCCGGACCACTCAAACCACCCTTGGCATTTCAACCCCTCGGCCAACCCGTATTTAGCATCTGTGTCTTTGCTATAATGCACGAAACTAACTCTACAATAACAAGGAAAGTCCATGAACAAGAAAAAGAAAATACTGCTTAGTGGGTCACTCTCTGCCTTCCTATTTATGGGGTGTGCAAGCGACCATTCCTACCGCTTGCAAAAGGGGGATATGGCAGTAAAACATACGCTCGGCAACGAACAGGTTGTCAGTGATTACTACAAAAAAAGACAGGCTCTTCAAGCGCAGAATATGATTGATATTTACGCGCAAGACCAATGGGTCTATACGCTTGCCCAGAAAGTAGCAAAACAAAACCGCATCCCCCTTGATAGAACATTTATTCCATCAACCGATTACAGAGTATCGGCGAGAGGGAAATACACACTTGGCGAGTTTCTTGATATGGTCTACAAACAAACGGGTGTAAACTACATTCTTGATGATGGATACCTAAAAGTTAAGAATAGTGAGTTTTTAGATGCCCACTTTCCTGCAAACAAAGGGTGCGGTGACAAGGGTGCAACACGATTTACCCTTTCACTCAAAGAAGCTCCCCTTTCAAGGATTTTCGGATATTTTGTAGAGAAAAAGGGATATACCGTACAGTATGATCTTCACAACAGCGAATCCGTTGACAGCTTAAAACCTATCAGCTTTTCGTATCGCGGATGCAGCGTAAGAGATGCGCTTCAAAGAATTGCAAAGGCGACGGATCTTAAAATTATCTATAAAAAAGGCAAGATCCTTGAGGTCAGGGATTACGATACCCTAAAAGCGAACGTACCAAGCTATTACAATCTTGCCTTCTCCTCCACATCCAGCTCTTTGGGAGAAAACAAGGGAACCGGAACACAACTTTCAGACAAAACCGATCCGAGTGCAGAGTTCAAATCTATTCTTGAAACCTTTATGTCCGAGAAAGGAAAAGCATATATTTCAGGAAGAGGCTATATCGTAGTCGAGGACAAGCCGTCATATATTGAAAGGCTCAAAAAAATCCTAAATAAAGAGATCAGCGCACAAAAAGATATGGAGCTTGATATCACGATCGTCTCTGTTGAGCTCAACGATGAATACAAGAGCGGTGTGGACTGGCAAAAGATTTTGGAGCCGTCATTCCTGACTACCGAAATTCTTGATCCGGATACAGGTGCAGTGATCGATACCACCACTACAGCGCAGGGCTACCGGGTGGGCGCAGACATATCCCAAAAGATCGGGGATGGCGCATTAAACCTTTCTCACCTCACAAGAAGCGGAAAACTTAGTATGCTTCAGCTGCTTGGGCAGTACGGTGAAACAAAAGTTGTCAAAGAACACCACCTGGCTACAAGAAGCGGGGTACTCTCGACACTGAAAGCTGTAGAGATCATCCCTTACGTTACGGAAACCTCACAGGTATCCAACGGTATCTCACAAACGCAAAAAGAGGCAAAGAGTATTGAGAGCGGTATCATTATCAACATTAAGCCTACTATCGAGGGAAGCAATGTAAATATGAACGTTGATATTACGATCAGCGAGTATCTTGGAGACAAAGAGGTTGCCGCTGGATTCACATTACCTAAAGTCAAAACAAACAGTATTCAGGCCCCACTCAATGCAAAACTCGGGGATACCACATTACTTACCGGGATTTCCCTCAAAAGTGATGTAAATACCTATGCGGGTATCCCAAACGGCAACAGAACTGGTCTCTTCTCCGTTCTTGGAGGAAAAAATGAGGATAGCATAGGGAAAAAAGAGTACCTGATCTTTATCAAGCCCAGCAGGAGAGTAAGATGAGAACCATCGGATTGCCAATTTTAACCGCACTTACCCTGAGTGTCGGCGTGAGTGCTTCAGACTACCTCAGTAGCCTTGCAGGTAAGAATAGTGCTCAATATGAAGCCAAAAAGCCGATCACTACAGACGATAAGATGAGCGTTGTGCTCCTCTCCTTTGAAAGAGAAGAGGCAATGCGAAAAGAGCGTGAAAAAGCGAAAAAGCAAGAAGCTGAACGCAAAGCGAAAGAGGCGAAGAGAAACAAACACTCTGCAGCAGATAAAAAAACCGTGAAAAACGAATCGTTCCCCAGCCTCGATGAGCAGATGCAGGCTTTTAGAGAAGGGAGGATGATCACAAACGGGAAAGATTATTTAAAACAGAAGATGGAACCAAATAAGCAAGTTGCGCCTCAGCAGACAAGAAGCAAATACTATGGCACCTTATGTAAGGGAAAACATTGCTACCTTCTTGGCGAAAACAGGCTTTACAAGCAAGGGGACCTTGTTGACGGAAAGAAGATCGCAAACATTACGGCAGATTACGTCAAGTTTGAAGATAAAGACAAAGAGTGGTTTACCAGATGAAAGAAAACACCAAAGAGTATCCGGTTTACAATGTAGGTTTCTATCTCAAAAACGAAATTGTAAAAGAGCATAAAGATCGTTACAAAAAACACCTCTTTGCAGTCAATGATAAGGAGGGGTTTACCTATTTTCTTCTTGGTGAAACCAAAAACCCGCACAGCGAAGCGATCGCCCTGAGTATCTATGATGCAAGATCAGATAGCTATAAAAATGCGGTGATCTCCGATGGAAAAAACTATGTCTTTTCATCAAGTAGTGATGGAGAAAATTTTAGAGTAGAGATTGTTCCACAGGATATTGTAGACGAAGAGGGGCTGGCGCGATTTTCAGAAGACTTTTTTCAGGGGTATGCCTACAAGATTAGCGACTCAACCAAAGAACTGAAAAAAGTCTACCTGAAAAACGAATATCAAGCAATCAAAGTTGCTGCGCTGTTGGCGATGATGGGGGCTGGCGCTTTTCTTTATTATCAAAACGTGGTCAACAAACCAAAACCGGTGCGGATACCGCCAAAACCAGTTGCCATCTTGGTAAGCCAGGTTGAGATGAATGAGGCTAAACGCTCCCTAAACCTAGAGGTTTTAGAATACATTTTATCAGAAACAGAAGCGATCGCGGTATTGGACGAGAATGAGACAAACAGCTGGAAAAATACGAGAATATCCCTTCTTAGAATGTCAGATTTTAAACAGATCGGAGCGGAGACCCCCAGGTATGATTCAAAGAGAAACGTTTGGGTTTATAAAGATGAATCCAAAAAAAGAGGGGGTGTACTGTGCACCTTGACAAGCGGGCATCAAAAGCTTTATGCTGATCTTGATTACAGCAAAAAAGGGAAGGGGATCTTCTATAAGGAAGAGGGAAGGAAGTACGAAAAATATTTTGATCCAAATACACCACATCCTGATCCTTTTAAAGAGGTTACAACCGATTGCATAAAAAAAGCCTTTAAGCTTGGAGTAGTTCAGGACAGGGGCAACGGATATATTCACTACCGTTTCAAAGATGAGGTTAAACAAGATTCTACTTTAAAGGTAATAAAATCCATGCAGGATCTTGTCAAAGAATGCCCCGCTTACTTCTCGTCTTTCAATCTAAAAGACAATTCAAAGAGCGGCGAATTTTTTATCTACTATAACTTTGAGAAAGGAGGCAAGAAATGAGGATGAGGAGGGGTTTTACCATATTGGACTTTTTGCTCACGTTGGGCTTGCTCTCCCTTCTCTTTTTCAGCTTCAATGAAGTAAGAAAAGCGCAGAAAATCGACCAGACCCACATTAGCGAATTGCGCACACTACAATCGCTTGATTTGGGCTTCACTGCAAGTTTTGAGGATATCGTCAGGACCTATTCTCCTTCGTTTGCCGTAATTACCGATGCCTCTACAACTTGGGGGTGGAATAGCAATAATAAGGTATCACCTTTCCCTTCAAGTGTCACAATCGGCGATTTTACCTACATTGAGTATCGCCTGGATGATACAGACATAAGTGCTACACAGCTTCAAGCTCTCAAGGGCCGGATTATCGGAAATTACCGTGGAGCGTGTGAAGACTGGACGAACGAGGTTTCTTTAACAACAAATAATCTCTATTTATACTGCGAAGATGTTGTAGGCTTCAACTACACATTGTCCGACGGAACGACTGGACTGGTTCGCCCTAACGCTTTAGGTGATCCAATTGATCCGGGAAATATCCCGACTGTGATGGTTTCATTTCGCAAGAAAGACGGAGCGGGAAATTTTGCCTACAATGATACCTACACTATTTCGTTTGCGAACATATACGAAAAACAACGAGTGATCACTGCTAACAGGCTTGCAGAAATGCGATCAGCGATTGAGAACTTCACCAATGCAGTGAAGCTAAGAGAGATTGCCAATGTTGAAAACGCGGACCAAAGTGGTGGGCTGAATAATATGGATGATGAGTTTGTAGGATGGCACTGGAAAGCCTTCGGGAATGACCTTGCCCAGGTCATGGCCACTTTCTGCAGTAAAGCAGCAGGGGGCGGCACCTGCAACAACCTAAACAGCAATGATATATGGAGAAGCGGAATAGATATCGACAGGGGATTGATTGCAAGACGTTTTGTCACCAATCTCATGCAGGACGACCAAAGTTATCTTGTAGACGGCTTCGGTAATGGCATCTATATCTACCCGACCGCTTCCCAGTGTGATGCAGCGGACTATATGGACGGAGCTTGTACGATCGATGCGCTGGATTTGCCGGAAGATAATTACATGGCAAAAGCCGTTCCAAATACACCGCCTTATGTTACAGTGATCTTCACGGAACCATATAGGCTCAAAGCTACAGCGGGTCAGCCTTATGGCAGGGTCTTGGTGGCATACTAAGCCGCCCCGGACCGCCCGGCCCACGACATTACTCCATTCAGCCCGGGACCGCCCGGACCGCCCGGTACAAAAAAATAACCGCCAGCCTGCCCGGATCCAATCCGGATACTCCAGTTCGGCGCGAACCGCCCCTTGCCGCAGACTACAAACCGCCCGGAAACTGTAATTTTTGGTGCCTCATCAATCCCTCATACATATGTATATACTTGGCAGCGGTGTTATAGCTAACTCCCGATTCAGCTGCTACCCTTGCAATGGTGATCTCTTTGCCCTCCAGGAGCATAAGGTTCACGGCATTTTCTATCTTTCTTTTCACGGTGCTGATCTTCGTTTTTACCGCTTTTTTTGTAGCGGCGCGCTTGCTTTGCGGGATTTCTCTTTGCATTGCTGCAGTGAGCTTGCGAGAGACCGCATCCCTCTTTTCTTCATCCTCTTGGTTTGAAAAGTTATGAGAAGAGAGTAGTGCGATGATCAACTCAGCTTCTTTCCTGTCCAGTGCTACCCTCATTTATTCCCCCCTTTTTGCTTTCAAAATGATACAACCTTTTAAGTTTTGTTCTAAAAATACCGTTTTTAACGGTATAATAACAGTATATTACCACAAAAGGATGAATATGTCTATCGTATTTTTTGACACAGAAACCACAGGATTTAGAGACGAGGATCGAGTGATCCAAACAGGAGCAATTTTAGATCATGGGGATGGCGAACTTCTTATCTTTGATGAATTGTGCAATCGTTCCATTGTAGAAAACATTCCGTTTGAATCTATGGAAGTTCACAATATCACCAATGAGGATTTGCAAGTAAAAGGTGTTGATCTCTATGCCGATACGGAATTTTCAAAAATGATCGAGGCTCACAATACTGCGGATCATTACCTTATTGCCCACAACATTAAATTTGACCTTGGAATGCTGGCAAAAGAGGGCTTCACCCCACAATACACAATTATTGACACGCTCAGGGTTGCGAAACATATCTATGCAGGGACACCGCACCGCTTGCAATACCTTAGATATTCTCTTGGTTTGTACCGGGAAATCCCATTTGCAGAAGAGAGATACGGAATCAAAGCGGAAGCTCACTCCGCGATCGGTGATGTGCTGCTATTGAAAATTTTTGTCGATCACCTCATCAAAGAAGGATATGATCTCAACAAGATGGTCGAACTCACCAGGACTCCGGTGCTCATAACAAAATTCACATTCGGCAAGCATAAGGGTCAGGAGATCTCAGAGGTGGCCGACCGTGATAGATCCTATCTGCACTGGATGAAAAACAACATTGCTGATCTCGATGAGGATATGCTTTATACCCTCAACCACTACCTCCAGTAATACAATATCTGTTTAGATGGCATCAAAATGGGGCCGTCTAAAGCAACTTTCCTTTGGATGGTGCTAAAATGAGGGTGTCCAAAGGAGGGGGAGACCTTACAGACAAAAGGAGACCTGCACAAATGGAAACACCCACAAAGAAAACCTCTCTTCTTCTTGATGAAGAGGAATATCAGCTATTCAAAAAGAACTGCAAAAAGAACAATAGCGATGCCAGCAAAGAGATACGAAAATTCATAAAATCTTACAACGAACGTTGCAAAACTAAAAGTTTACTAAAAAAATCCATATTATAAACCTATGCATAAAGATCCAAAAAATATAAAATTCCCTTGACATTATGACTTTATTAAAGTATCATATGATATCTAAAAAACAAGGGGGAATCCATGAGATTTATCGATTTAGTACTTTCCGCTACAGTCTTATTTTTTATTGGCTCTGTGTTCAAGGAAGTTTTCTGGGATCAGAAGGATACAGCAAAAGACAATGAGTGTTCTTTTGTGATTGATACTTCAGATTCCAATTTACTGATCACAAGAGTTTCGGAAAATAATGACCTTAACTTATCTGAATCAAAAAGTGAATCGAGTATGGTGTTCGCCGGGTGCATCCCGATACTGGTGGTTGAACTTGTTGCTACTAAATGACAAACAGGGAGCAGTTTTTTTCAGTTTAAAAAGTATAACATAACATTAAAGCTATATAAAGCGTTTTATATTTTCATTGGTACATTAGCACTAACGAAAGCGTTATTTTTAACTTTTTGAGAAAATGAGTTTTTGTGGTCTTTGGCAGGCAAAGAAAAGGTGACGCTAATGCGTTCAAAAAATATAACATAATGTCTAATTATGTTATACTAATTAAAAAGGGTTAGAAATGAAGAGATCATCTTTCGGGTTTCGGTTTATTTTTTTAGGTGAAGAGTCAAAACGTGTAGCAGTGATCGTTGACTATGATGAAGAGAACTCAATAAATGTCACCAACAATATTGAGAATATTTCAAGGGAGCTTCCTGCAGATACAATCATCTATCTTGATACAATGAAGGCATGGAGCTTTTGGAGCAAAGATCTCGGGTTCAAGACTCTCCACATCAAGAATGGGTTGGGAAACGATGAGTTGATACCGCCACCGACTCTGGATATTGCCCTGGAGGTTGCCAAGGCGAAATACTTAGGGGGTAAAAAATGAAAGTCTGCACGGGTGATCCCCAGTACGATATTGCGAAGTGGAAACGGCACTATAAGCGCGAATTGCGAAGCGAAAGCCTTTCAGACAACTCTCTGGTCCTCTATGACCGTGTTCTGGATCAATTTGAGGCCCATATCTCCGGCTCATCGCTTGATAGTGTAAAATCGATCGATAGCATATTTATCCGTGGGTTTTTAGAGTGGCTGGAAGATCAGCATAGGGAAAGATCCGGCAATCAAGATTTCTTCTACAATGAAAATACGAAACGCTTGTACGTCATCATACTCAAAGGGCTTCTCGACTACATCGAGGAAAGTGCGGAGCTGGAAAAGGACGGCACCCGGTACAGCTTTGCGTATGAGTTCAAGGAACTGAACAAAAAAAAGCGTGGAAGAAAAGCAAAAAAAGCGGGATCCGAGCTCAAATACTTTAACGGTGATGAGGTAATGAACCTGATCGATCTCCTGGACAGGAACATCGAGGAGAGGGGGAGACACTATGACTATACCCACTCTTTAGCTATCCGGTTGATGCTCTATGGGGGGCTCAGGGTGAGTGAGACTTTGGGTTTAAAAATTGATGATGTTCATATTGATGGTGAAATTGTGGAACTGCGGCTTGAAGATACCAAATCCGGTACGACACAATTCGTTCCTATACGGTATATTCATATTGAAAAGGAACTAAAGTATGTGCTCAGTTTGCCTTATGCAAAACGATCATCCTATCTTGTGGCCAATAGGAGTCTAACTATACCTCTAAAGCGGACCAATCTCTATGTTAAAGCCAATAAGCTATATGCTGAAGCGAAAGTGTTCAAAAAGGGGCTTCATATTCTCCGGCACACATCGGCCATGATGCTGCTTGAAAAAACCAATGACGTAACGCTTGTTCAAGCGTTACTGCGGCATTCCAGCATCAATACAACCTCGATATATGTTCATAGAAACGTGAAGCAGTTGGCAGAGAAGGTTGTTTAACCTCTCGCCC
>JAFGTX010000075.1 GCA_016938815.1 Clostridia bacterium
ACGTATCGATCCGAGAGGGGTTCGGTATCAAGAGTTCTAGCGCCTTTACAGGGCACCGCATCAGCGGTGATAAAGATAAAAATTCTTAGGAGGGAAAATAATGAAAAAAGTATTAGCATTAGTATTAACGGTTGTTATGGTGCTTTCTTTTGCGGCATGTAGCAAGCCAGCAGCAGAAGAGCCGGCTGCTGAAGGAACAGCGACAGAAGCTGCAGCAGGATTGTATGATGGAACACCACTTGCGGACCACAAGGATGAAATCAAGGTTGCTGTCATCAGAAACCTAGGTGCAGACGAGCATACTGCTCAATTCCTTGCAGGAACAGTTGAAGAAGGAACTTCTTTGAAATTCAAAGTTGACACATTCACAACTGACGGAAACAACGCAAAATTCGAAGACATTTTCAACCAAGTACTTATCGGTGGCTATGAAGGTGTTGTTGTATCACATGGTCAAGACAACGCTCAAGAGCTTATCCAACAAGCTGTAGCGCAAGGTATGAAAGTTGTTACATTTGATACAACTGCGGATGTAGAAGGTGTTACTAAGACAGCTCAAGACGATTTCTCTCTTGCAAAATTATCTTTAGACGCATTGGTAAATGCAAATGAAGGCAAGACACCAAAAATCATCAAGATGTGGATTGCAGGTTTCCCACCAATGGAAAGAAGAGAAACAGTGTATAAAGAATACCTAGAAGCTGGCAAGATTGAAGAAGTTGCAGTTGTTGGTGAAGTTGGTGATTTCTCTAACGTTGCAGGCTTAAATGCGGATGCAATCGGCTCATTATTGACAAGATACCCTGAAGGCGAAATTGATGCAATCTGGGCAAGCTGGGATGCATTTGCAACAGGTGCGTTTACTGCACTTAACGAAAACAACAGAAACGAGATCAAAATTTTCGGTGTAGACGTATCAAACGCTGACTTACAAATGATCCAAGCTGAAAATTCTCCTTGGATTATGACTGCAGCTGCGGATGCAAAACTTGTTGGCACAATCAATATGAGATTACTTGCAATGAAAATTGCAGGCGAAGAAACACCAGCAAGCTATGAAATTCCAGCAACAACAATCAACCAAGCAGACATGGCAGGCGATACAACTGTAGAAACACTTGCAGATGTATACGATACTTGGGGTAAATCAGATTCATTCGACGAAGAGTGGATGCAAATTTTAAGAAGCAAGTAATTACAGGAGATTTGGCGGGGAGGAATCCTCCCCGCAATACTGATTTGAACGAATACATGAGGTGATATAATGCAGGCTTTCAAAATCAACATGAAAGACATTTCTATAGAGTTTCCTGGTGTTAGAGCCCTTAAAAATGCTCATTTCACGACAGAAGGTGGGCGTGTACATGCCTTGATTGGTGCCAACGGTGCTGGAAAATCGACACTTATGAAAGTCTTATCGGGTGCTTATGACCACTGGACAGGTGCCATAGATATTAATAATCAAGAAGTTGAGATCCATTCTACTAAGGACGCAAAGAAACTGGGTATACAAATCGTTTATCAAGAAGTTGATGTTGCCTTGATACCTTATTTGTCTGTGGCTGAGAATATACTCGTCGATGGCATGGTCAATGACATGGGCAAAAAGCAGTGGATCAATTGGTCCTACATCAATAGAAGAGCGAAAGAAGTCCTTACCCGACTTAATGTCAATATACCTGTAGAGAAAAAGGTTTCTGAACTTTCTCTGGCAGAAAAACAAATGGTTCTGATTGCACGGGCCATTCAGCAAAAATGCTCGCTATTGATTCTTGATGAGCCGACGGCGCCACTCTCGAATAAAGAAACGGAAGAACTTTTCAGAGTTGTTAATGAACTGAAGAGCGATCAGGTTGGCGTGATTTTCATTTCTCACCGTTTACCTGAAATTTTTGAAATCTGCGATGATATCACAATTATGCGAGATGGTGAATTTGTCACTCAAAAATTCATCTCTGAAACCAATGAAAAAGAAGTTATTGAGTACATGCTTGGAAAAAGCTTAGATGAGAGTTTCCCTAAAACAGATGTGGCGATTGGTGATGTAGCTTTTGAAGTTAAAAACCTTACGGATGCCCATATCTTAAAAGATATTAATCTTCATGTGAATAAAGGTGAAATTGTTGGGATAGCGGGTCTTGTAGGTGCAGGTAAAACGGAGCTTTGTAAGGCGTTATTTGGAGCTGAACCTGTTACAGGCGGTGAAGTCTATCTCCATCAAGAGAAAATTACGATTCAACATCCTTATCATGCGGTTGAAAAAGGTATTGCGCTGGTACCGGAAGAGCGTCGTAAGGAAGGTGTACTGGTGCATGAACCAGTCTATTCAAACCTTACCTTATCGAGTCTTGCAAACTTTACAAAAAATGGATTTGTGAACTTTAAGAAAGAATATGAAGTCTCGAAAACATTGATTCGAGATTTAGGTATAAAAACTCCAGATGAATTCCAAAAGGTTGAATATCTCTCTGGTGGCAATCAGCAAAAAGTAGCTGTTGGTAAATGGCTGATTGCAGATGCGGAAGTCTATATTTTCGACGAACCGACAAAAGGCGTCGACGTTGGCGCCAAAATGGATATTTTCCAGTTGATTGGACGCTTGGTATCCGAAGGAAAATGCGTTGTATATGCGTCTTGTGAAACACAGGAAATACTTGGAATCACCGATCGTGTCTATGTTATGTACGACGGTAGAATCGCCAAGGAACTCGTGACAAAACAAACATCAGAAGATGAAATCTTATACTATTCAGCAGGAGGGCAGTAAGATGTCAGAAGTTAAACAAGCAAAGAAAAAAATAAGTCTATTTGACTTTCTTTACAATTACGGTACGCTGTTAACGATTGTGATCATATTTGCATTTTTTACGGTGATGACAGATGGTCGCTTCTTGCAAGGTGCGAACATGATCAATATCTTAAGAGCCATGTCTATCACGACGGTTATTGCCATTGGTGTTACTTTTTCCTTAGTCGTTGGCGGATTTGACTTATCGGTTGGTTCGGTTGCATCCCTTACTATGGCGGTATCGATTGCGTCTTTCGTATGGTATGAGCAGAATTTAATGGTCGCAATCTTGTTGGCACTTCTTGTGGCTGCAGTGGTCGGCTTTGTCAATTCTGTTCTTATTATCAAAATCAAAATTCCGGATATGCTTGCAACCTTAGCCTCTATGTTCATCTTCAACGGTGTTGCCTCGACCTTCTCAAAAGGTAAGATCATTTCTCAGAACATGATCATGCCAAATGGTGAAACCAGCGTTGGGATGATTGATCCGATCTTTAGAAGCTTTGGTAAAGTACCAACGATTATTATTATCATGGTATGTATCGTTGCTGCGGTACATGTATTTTTAACCTATACGAAGCATGGTCGCTATATGTATGTCGTGGGTGGCAATCCAGAAGCAGCTAGATTATCAGGTGTTAAAGTCAACAAATACAAGCGTATCGCCTATATCTTAGCGGCAATCCTTGCAGGTGTTGGTGGTATCTTGTTAGCAGCTCGTATCGGCCAATCCAACCCATCGGGTGGCGCGGGTTACCTTATGGAATCAGTTGCTGCTGCCTACATCGGTTTTTCGATTGCAGGTATTGGCAAACCGAACGCTATTGGTACTTTCTTTGGTGCCTTACTCATGGCAGCCCTTTCAAATGGTCTCGTTATGTTAAGTGTACCTTATTTCGCTATGGATATTATCAAAGGCAGTGTACTTGTACTGGCTTTAGGATTAACATACTATAAAAATAAGAACTAGGAGGTATTGCAATGTTTAACGAATACTTTACAATGTCAGAAGAACAAGCAATTCAATACGCTAAGGAAAAATTGACGATTTTTGATGAAAATGAAGCATTGGCATGCAAGGAAATCGGCGATGGCAATTTAAATTACATCTTCAAAGTGTTTTCAACAGAATCAGATCGTTCGATCATCATTAAACAGTCAGGTCCTGTAGCAAGAATTTCAGATGAATTCAAGCTGTCACCGGATAGAAATCGTATCGAATATGAAATCTTGAAATATCAGGATGAGTTGGCGCCAGGACTTGTACCTAAAGTATATCAGTATGATCCAATCATGAACTGTACGGTGATGGATGACCTTTCAGATCATGTAATCATGAGAACTGAGATGATCAACAGAAAGCAATTTCCTAAATTTTCGCAGGACATAACAGATTTTATGGTGAAAACCTTACTCTTAACTACGGATGTATGCTTGGAGCACAAGCATAAGAAAGACTTGGTGAAGAATTTTATTAATCCTGAACTCTGTGAGATTTCAGAAGATCTTGTCTATACAGAACCTTTTAGCGACAACAACAATCGAAATGACGTTTTCCCACCTAATACAGCGTGGGTAGAGGAACATCTTTACGGTGATGACGCCTTGAAATTGGAAACAGCAAAACTTAAATTTGAATTCATGAACAATGCCCAATCCCTTGTTCACGGTGACCTTCATACAGGCTCAATCTTTGTCAAAGAAGATTCCACAAAAATTATCGATCCGGAATTCGCTTTTTATGGTCCGATGGGCTATGACGTGGGCAATGTAATCGCCAATCTGATTTTCACTTGGGCGAATGCGGATGCTTATGGTGATGCCGTTCATAAAGCCTGGGTTGAGAAGACAATTGTTGAAGTAGTTGATCTTTTTAGAGAAAAATTCTTAACAACTTGGGCTGAAAAAGCAACGGAATATACAGCAAACTACAAAGGATTTAATGAAGCCTATCTTGAATCGGTTCTTAAGGATACAAGTGCTGTGACAGGCCTTGAGTCTATCAGAAGGACGGTTGGTCTTGCACATGTTAAGGACATTACAATGATTGAAGATGCAGAAAAACGTGCGCGTGCAGAGCGTATGGTTATGATGGCAGGCAAGCGATTCATCATGGAAAGAGGCGCTTTTTTGACAGGTGCGGATTTCCTTAATGTGATCAAAGGCGTTGAGAGTCAATTTTAATAGGAGTGAAGAGATGAAGACAGATGTTTTGGATTTTCAATCAGTAAGATTAGATGACGCACGTCATCAAGTCGTTATTTTAGATCAGACAAAATTGCCGAATGAAACCGTGTATCGCACGCTTGAAACGGCAGAAGACGTATGGGACGCCATCTACAAGTTGGAAGTAAGAGGTGCTCCTGCAATAGGTATTGCGGGTGCATACGGCCTATATATCGGCATGAAGCACGTGGAATCAGAAAATTTCGATGACTTCTACGAAAAGCTGAAAAAAGTGAAAGCCTATTTAGGTTCATCGAGACCAACTGCTGTCAACCTTTTCTGGGCACTAGACCGCATGGAACGTGTGGTACTTGAAAACAAAGACGCTACAGTTGCAGAAATAAAAGAAATCATGAGAGCGGAATCAGAGGTTATCCGTGCCGAAGATGAAGCCGTTTGCAAGTCTATTGGTGAATATTCTCTTTCCCTCTTAAAACCGGGCATGGGTATTTTGACACACTGTAATGCCGGGACGATTGCGACTGCCAAATATGGTACGGCACTTGCGCCGATCTATCTTGGTCAGGAAAGAAACTATGGCTTCAAGGTGTTTGCGGATGAGACAAGACCACTTTTACAAGGGGCGAGATTAACTGCTTGGGAGCTGAATGAAGCAGGTGTCGATGTAACACTGATCTGCGACAATATGGCATCCATCGTCATGAAAAATGGCTGGGTCAATGCTGTCCTTGTCGGTTGTGACCGTGTGGCTGCCAATGGCGATACAGCCAATAAAATCGGTACATCGGGCGTGGCGATTCTAGCGAAAAAATACGGGATTCCAGTTTATGTCCATGCGCCGCTGTCTACCATAGATTTGGAGACAAAAACAGGCGACGACATTCATATTGAACTCAGACCAGGCGAAGAAGTCTATAAGACATGGTATGAAAAGCCTATGGCACCGGAAGGCATTAAGACTTACAATCCTGCTTTCGACGTGACGGATGCGGATTACATCACGGCGATCATTACTGAAAAGGGTATCGCTTATCCGCCTTATGAAGTAAGTTTGGCGAAGTTATTCGAATAGGAAGACGCGATAAACTCGGGCGTGTGTTATGAGTATAGGAAGGTGGTGATTTGTTTAAAATCACTGCCTTTTATTGTTTTATTATTCAATTGATTCGGCATGTTCAATAGATTACTATAATCATATGAATATATCTAAATCGATTGACCAGAGGAGGTAAAATGGATCAGACATTTGACTACATGAGTAAAGGCATAGAGCATATCATTAGAAGCATTATGAAATCAACATTGAAAAATCCTAAGGAGACAGCCTTTGTTCTCAAATTCAGCAAGTCAGTCAAGGCGGCTGAAAAGATACGCGCTGATTTTGGAATGCGTGGTGAATACATACCACCCTTCTTGATGGCGAGTATCGCTGCATGTTGTAATTTGCATTGCAAGGGTTGTTATGCACGTGCTACTAAGTCATGTACGGAAGATGAAACAGCTGACGAAATGACAGCGGATAGATGGTCGGAAATTTTTCTGGAAGCAAAGGCCATAGGCATCCCTTTTGTCTTATTGCTTGGTGGTGAACCTTTCATGAGAAGAGATGTTATCGAACGCGCTGCCGAGATAGAGGAAATTGTCTTTTCTGATTTTCACAAATGGCACCATGCTTGACTCGGACTATATCTATCTACTAGATCGTCATAGAAATCTATTACCAATGATCAGTCTTGAAGGTGATGAAACTAAAACAGATCATCGAAGAGGTTTTGGTACTTATGGAAAAATCATGGATACCATGAATTGTTTAAAGCGTAAAAATATTATATTTGGCTGTTCTATTACCATGACAACCGATAATCTTGAAAAGGAAGAGGCTGTAAAGGCCTTGTTGAAAAATTGAAAATAATTCCAAAATGAGGTAATATGAGTATGCAGTAGACTACAATGCAAAGGAGCATATTATGAAATCATCAAAACTAATGATTATGGGCTTAATGATAGGTGTTTTGGCCTTGTCGGGATGTCAAAGCGTATCTCAAAAGGATTATGCGGCACTTGAAAGTGAACTAGCAACCGTAAAAGAGGAACTAAGACAAACAAGAGACGAATTGAGAATTGCACAGGAACAACTGCAGTTGCAGGGTGTATCGGATGATGACGACTTGATGGCGTCGCTCGGAATATCGGAGATAGAGAATAAAGATGAGAAAATCGCGGTGATAAAATCGAGTGCAGAAGAGCTGGCTTCTTTAGTGGCATCATCTTACTCAGGACAAGATATCTCACCACTTTTAGATGAATTCGTTGCAGATCAATCCATCGCTATTAGTTATGTCTATTTCGGAACCGTAGATGATGTGTTTATGATTTCACCTGCAACGGAATTGCCGGAAGACTATCGATTCACCCAAAGACCGGCTTACAAATCGGCTTTAGGTGTGGATATCAATATTGCGGAGATTTATATCGATGCCATAGATGATAGACCGATTCAAACCATCACAAAAGCAGTTTATGTGGATGACAAACTCATTGGCGTGGTTGGCATCGATGCCTATTTAGATTAAAAACATTGTGATAAATAGCATATGGCGTAGAGGATGAGCGTTTCATCCGGGAGGTCATCGTGAGAACTAAGGTATTTAGAAAGAGTGTCATACTTGTAGCAGCGGTTCTATTGATTTTTTTATTCCCTGCGACTCGAATCCTTCCAAGTATGCTGGTGATGTCATGGAGCAATGCGGTTGAATGTCGTGAAGCACTGACGCATACAGAAGATATTCATGTTGATTTTCCAACTGGCAAGGTGACGACATCTCAGGAATGGTATCCTTTTATGCTGACCTTTGATGCAAGCGACACCTTTTCAAGATGGATTGATCAATCAGTCCAGCTGACCATACTCTACAATTTTGGCGGATTTTGATTATACTTGGCTTGTTCTAGGTAGTTTAGGTGCAAGACAGGATCAAGTTGTCTTTGATGTACAGGTGACGAGCCAAGCACAGGAAACTCATGATGGACGGGCGTACACGGTGGTCACCAGTGTGATTGACACCAATAGCCCTGGCCACAGTTACCGGCAATTTAGAAGGGCCTATTGGCAATATGGGCTTCCTAAAAAGGATGAAGAGGCCTCTTTTGCTCCGCTGACCTTATATAGTCGGGTATGGATTTCGAAACTTGAAGAAAAGGGTGTTACCTTAGTGCTATACGCCATGTCTCCCGACCAGAAGTTTCTTGACGCCATGACAGAGGCATTGATTCATAATGTACAAATTACAGAAAGCCCATAAGTCTATCGACTTTGCGTGAAGTCCTCACTTTATACAGTGAGGATTTTTTGTTGTGGACTCTACGGAGCGTTTATTGAAAGGCGCATTTAAGTCAGGTATCTTTGAATAAAAGGAGATGTTTGTAAATGAATGATATGTTTAATCTGATAGACCTTAAAACCTGGCCCCGTGGACAAATGTTTCACTACTTTTCAGAAATAGTGCCAACCAGTTATTCTATGACGGTGGATTTGGATATAACTCGTTTTAGAAAATCACTTCAAGAGCGAGGGTTCAAGTTCTTTCCGGCCTATTTGTGGCTGGTGACCAAAATGCTCAATGAGCAAATCGAATTTAAAGTCGCCAAGGTCGATGGCAGACTAGGTTATTGGGAATGCTTGACGCCTCTGTATGCTCATTTTCATGAGGACGATAGGACGATATCGCTCATGTGGACGGTCTACGATGATGATTTTCACGTGTTCTATAGAAACTATCTGGAGAATCAAAGGGCTTATGGCGATAATCACGGTGTGCTTTCTCAACACCATTTGCTACCGCCTGCCAATGCCTATACGGTTTCTAGTATTCCTTGGATACCATTTAAGCATTTTGCGATTCATAGCGTTGGTGATAGACCTTATTATTTTCCAACGATTGAAGTGGGGAAATTTAGAGAAGAACATGGTAAAATAAAATTACCGCTTTCTATTACGGTGCATCATGCCACCACCGATGGTTGGCATGTCAATCAATTCTTAGAGGACCTACAGCAAGCGATGGATCATTGGGACGAGGCATGCAGGAGTGAATGATATGAATTTATATATGATTGGTTTAGGCGGTAAGGTGCATGGCGCCAACATCGAAGTGCACGACGTACAGTTTGTGGTATCGGATTACATTGACCAGACGGTGGAGCGGTTGAAGGCAAATTGGTATGGGATGGCAGAAAAGCTTCATATGGACAGTTATACAGAACTAGAAGGTGCGGACGGTTTTAAGGTGAAAGTGACCAAAGAGAAATTCAGTGACAAGAGAAGACTTTTCTTTGTCCACTTGGGCGGTTATAAGTGCTCGAGGAATAAAATATAAAATCAAAATAAATGTAAAAAATCAATCCACCAATGAGAGCAATGCTTGTTGGTGGATTTCTATTATTGTGGATATTGGGGAGGTATCTCTGATTACTAATCCGTTCCCATCAGTTTGTGCAGAATGTGGCATGTTACTTCATTTAAAATTCGGGTAAAAATCAACAATAAAGTGAAAGGTGGGAGCGAATTTGAAGAAAAAACGATGGATGGTTATCTTTTTATTACTGCTTGCCTTGGGATTAGGTATTAGGGGTTATATGTTTCCGAAACAAATTTATATTGGTTTTGCATCAGGGCTAAGTGGTCAGTGGTCTCAGTTGGGCATTCAAGTGAGAAATGGCTTTCTACAGGCGGTTGAAGATATTAATAAAGCAGGCGGTATTAGAGGCTATGAGGTGATACCGATTATTATGGACGATAAAAATGATAATGATAATATTCCGATTCTCTTGAAAACAATTAAGGAAAAGAAAGTTGACTATTTAGTAGGATTTTCTGTCAGTGTTATGATTCCTTCTATCATGGAAATCATGGAGGAAACGGATATTTTGATATTTAGTCCAACGATTAGCGCCAACGGATTGACGGGTATTGACGATCAATTTTTTAGAGTGTGCAATGCGAGTGTGGAGGAGACTAATATTTTAATTGAAACTCTTAAGTCTAGCCCAAATAAAGAGATTGCTTTGGTATATGATATTTCAAATAAGTCTTATACAGAACCGATGCGGGATCTGATGGTGAAAACTGCCAATGAGAGCGATTTATCAATTGTATTTGATGAAGCTTTTGATTCTCGCGTTGCTGATTATGATGATTTAGTTAGCCGACTATATGACAAGCAACCATCAGGTGTTGTTATCTTAGCATCAGGTGTAGATACGGCGCAGATTGCACAACGTCTTAAGGCGCTGAATGTTGATGCGCAAATGTACGCTGGCGCGTGGGCAACGACTCATGAGTTGCTGGAAAGCGGTGGAAAATCAGTTGAAGGTATGCGTGTCAGTGGGCTATATGATATTAATTCGGATTCTCCTCAATACATTGAATTCAAGAAAGTGATGGAGAAGACCTATAATGCGTCACCTTCTTTTCCAGAAATCTATGGCTATGAGACGATGATGATTTTGAGTGAAGCGATGACAACTGCTCGATCTTTTGAAGTGAAAAAGGTTAAAAATGCGTTAATATCGACAAGGGTATTTGATGGACTTCAACAACCAATTGAAATCGATGAGTTTGGAGATGCTCATAGACCTTACTATATCTATGAAGTGAGAAACGGTGAGTTTGTTGGATTTGATTAAGGCGTCAGGAGTAGTGTATGCGTAGTGCTGATAAGAAAAGTTCAATTCACGAAAAATTAATAGAGGTAAATTTATACAAGACGGCAATTCCGATGATTATTCTTGTGGCTATTTTAATGTGCATTGTATCGGTATTTTTGGTGACAGAGATGTATAAACGGAGCAACGATATTATGTATTCTATCAAAGCCTCTTTAGATCAAAATCTGGATCAATATGAAAAGAAATTAGATGAGATTTATGATGTGGTAATTTCTAATGGGCAAGAAGATTCGATGAATATCATGTTAGATGCCTATGTAAGAAATAATGCAGAGATTATGAGTCTTGTTATTTTGGATGATCATGGCCTTGCTATTGGTGGTGCACCTGAGTCTATCGTAAATATTGGACATGATCATTCAGGCCATGACTATTACAAGTTGCTTGAATCAGAGGGTTCTATTTTTTGGTCAGATGTTTTTATGGTGCATGGTGCAAATATTCCTATGGTTTCTATTTCAAAAAAATATCATAATGTGATTGTGGTTCTCCAAATAAATCTGGAGGAGTTAACGACGTTTTTGAATATTTTTGATATCAGCACCAATTCCTATATTGCAATTACCGATAAAACTGGTACCTATTTGGCTCATAGTGACTATGGGTTTGTAGTCACACGGACATATGATCGTGAAAGAAAAAATTTGATTGAAAAGGCACCAAGGAACGTCAACTATAATGGACACCGAATGTTGGCTTTCCATGAACAGATGAGCCAAAATGAGTGGAGTATAATTTACTATCAATCACTTTGGGATATGATGATGCCACTACTTTCGATTATAGGGCTGGGTGCTTTGATTATTGTCATCATCAGTATCCATGTATTAAGGATGGTCTTTAAGTTAGATAATAAATTATCGGGAGAGGTTGGTGAATTGGTATATTGGTCTAATAAGGTATCAAGAGGACAATATGATATTGATTTTACAGAAAGTAGTATTTTTGAAATCAACAATTTATACGATGCTTTCAATATCATGACTCAAAGTGTATTGACTCGTGAAGGCTTGCTTGAGGAACAGAGAAAGGAAATTATTGAAATAAACAAGGGTCTGGAAATTGAAGTAAAAAATAGAACGATTGACCTAGAAAAATCATTAGAAGACTTAAGAAAAACACAGATGCAATTGATATAAAAAGAAAAAATGGCATCACTGGGAAGAGTGGTTGCGGGTGTTGCCCATGAATTAAATACACCGATTGGTGTGGCAATTACGGCAACTTCTTTTTTGAAACAGAAAAAGGAAGAATTTTTTCAAAAGCTTTTAGATGGTAAAATTTCAAAACATGATTTAGAGATCTATTTAGAGGCGGTTGAGGAAAGTTCGGAGATTGTATCGAGAAATATGGAACGAGCCTCAGATTTGATTAGCAGTTTTAAACGCGTTGCAATCGATCAAGAAAAAATGCTAAAGGAACGGATGAACTTGGATGAAATAGTAGAAGCAACGGTAAAGTCTTTAAGCTTGGAAATTAAGAAAAAATTCGCCAAAGTAGATTTAAGTTTCAGTGGTGATTTGTCCTGTGAATCATATCCCGGTGTTTGGTCTCAAGTAATGACCAATTTGATACAAAATAGTTTGTTACATGCCTTTCATGATGTAGAGATGCCTAATATAGGCATACGTTGTTATGAAGATAAGGAGCATGAATTAATTATAATTAATTATTGGGATAATGGGAGAGGTATAAACTCTGAAGATTTGGACAGAATATATGATCCGTTTTATACCACTGCGGCTGGCTCAGGCGGAACAGGTTTGGGCATGAATATTGTATTTAATCTGGTTACGGCCACATTGATGGGGGAAATTCAATACAAGGAGTATTCAGAATATGGTGTTTTTTTTGAAATTATAGTTCCCAAATACAGTTTGAGCTAATAAGTATTCGCAATGATGCAGAAGTTCAAATATGACAATTTCTTAAAAAGGAAAAATGCGGTTGTTTATCATGAACAACCGCATTAATGTTATACTATTGATGAAAACAAGCATAATTATGGGCTGAATTCACTCACACACAACTAAAAGCGAAGTCGTTGCGACTTCAATGTATAAATCAGAGGAGGCACATATGAAAATTACTGAAGGTTACATGCCTTTTGAAGGATTTCAAACTTATTATCGCATCGTTGGAGAAGGTACAAAAGGTAAGGTGCCGCTTGTGTTATTGCACGGTGGACCAGGCTCTACACACAATTATTTTGAAGTATTGGATGTCATAGCGGAAAGTGGCAGACAAGTGATTATGTACGATCAAATCGGATGCGGCAATTCTTTTGTAGAAGGTCATCCTGAATTATTTAATGCAGATACTTGGATTAAAGAATTGGTTGCCTTAAGAGAACATTTGGGACTTGATGAAATCCATCTTTTAGGCCAATCTTGGGGCGGTATGCAGGCTATTTGGTATGCTATCGAATATAAACCAGCGGGTATCAAATCCTATATTCTATCTTCGACTTTAGCGTCAGCTAAGCTTTGGGAGCAAGAACAAAAGAGAAGAATCGGTTATATGGACCCAGCGGACCAAAAAGCGCTTCTAGAAGCGGAAATTACAGGAGACTACGCGAGTGAGGTTTATGGTAAAGCTCTGGATAAATTCATGGAGAGTTATTGCGCCGGTGCTGTCACAGAAGATGCGCCAGAATGTCTCAGACGTCCTAAAAAATCAGGTACAGAGTCTTATATAGTGGGTTGGGGCCAAAATGAGTTTTCGCCAACAGGAACCCTTGCTGGCTATGAATTCACAGACAGATTGCACGAAATAGAGGAGCCATGTCTGATTACAAGCGGCGCAATCGATTTGTCTTCACCATTTATCGCTAAAGAGATGTACGACAGAATTCCAAACAGCACATGGGAGCTATTCCAGTATTCAAGACATATGCCGTTTGTTGAAGAAAACGAGCGTTATATCGAAGTGTTGAATAAGTGGATGGAAGCACACGATTAGGCTTCAGTACAATTGATTGATGATACAAGCAGGATAAAAATAAAATTTTTATCCTGCTTGTTTTTTTATACAAAAAACAGCGATGAAGTGTCTTCATCGCTGTTGAATTTGTGGTAATGAGCCTAATGCTTTTGCTCAACGGTATCATTTGATCTATGGGGGAGTTCTCCAAAGCCTGGTGTGGCTTTGAATCCCTTTCTGAATTCGTGGACATCCCAAGTGTCTGCCACGAAAAGTGTTCTTTTTCGTTCTAAGTTGACGGTTTCGACCTTAATGTCGGTGATGTCTGTTTCCAGATCAATGACCCGTACATGAGGGCGCGTTGGATTGGCTGTTCTATAAAAGGCGACTACGCCGATCCTACCATCTGAAAGGACCACACCAGAGCCTGGTGGGAACACACAGATGTTTTCTATCATATAGCGATAGACTTTCCGATCCAATTTATAAACGGCATCGTGCATGAGCAATTCTAAAACTTTGTAAATTGGCATCTTATTACGATAAACCCGGTTTGTCGTCATGGCATCGTACATGTCGCAGATGGTGACGATTCTGACGTATTCTGGAATTTCAATACCTTTAATACTGTATGGATACCCGGAACCATCCAATTTCTCGTGGTGCAAGAGCACAATCTGTTTGGCGGTATATGGGAGCTTATCAATGTTCTTGATCAGTTCATAACCGAGCTTCGGATGTTGATTGACGAGTTCTTTTTCTGCACTGGTTAGTAAGTCAGGCTTTGTGATTAAAGACTGATCGACAAGCATTTTACCAATGTCGTGCAGAAAGGCCCCAAGGGCGATGTTTTTGATTTCCTCAGTGCCGTATTTTAAAGCCTTGGCTGTTAAAACGGATAGGATAGATACATTGATACTGTGCTTATAGGTGTAAGGTTCATTTTCAAGCATATCGGATACAGTGTACAGCAAATCACCAGTGCCTGTCAGAGATTCAATCAGAAAATTGATGACTTCCTCGACTAATTTCAAATGCTCATCAGGAATCGTTGCGCCAATGCCTTTGGAATGATTGTTCAAAACATTCTCAAAGACTTTTTTTACAACTTTAAGAGATTTTTCCATTTCCTGATCATCGAGGACGCCCTTAACAGGGATATCTTTTGTAAGTTTATTTAGTAAATCTAGTGGACTGATTGAATGTCGTTCCAGCTTGGAAAGCACGGCAGTGTCAATAACGGTGCCTTGCTTCAGTAGAAGATGCCCCTCGTTTGAATAGATAGGAGATTTGATACGGCATCCAATGAGTTCGGTTAGTATTTGCTGTGGTTTCATGTGTCTACCCTTATATAATTTGTTGTCAATATATCCTAATTCTATTATAAGGGCAATTCACTGATATTTGTTAACTTATTTCAAATATTTTATGTTTTTTTCACGTAAAGACTTCGTTATTTATTAAACTTAACAATTTAACCCTTGATTTTTCAGGGGGGTGCTGTAAAATGATACGTATTCTCAATAGATAGTGGTCAATAGGAGGAACAAAGATGTACGAACTACCCATTCAGAATGATGTCATGGCAGAAGCGTCAAGATGTCTTAAGTGTAAAAATCCAAAATGTAGACAGGGTTGTCCAATTGGGACAGAAATCCCTGAAGTGATAGAGATGTTGTTGCAAGGTAAGACCTATGAGGCAGGGGAAGTCCTTTTTAAGAATAACCCACTTTCGGTGATTTGTTCTCTTGTTTGTCCTCATGAAAGACAGTGCGAAGGCAATTGCGTGTTGGGTATCAAGGGAGATCCGGTGAAAATAGGTCAAATAGAGCATTACATCTCGTCGGAGTATATGGAGAATAAAGTGTGTTCCAAGGAAGGTGAGCATGTCGGTAAAGTGGCTATTGTCGGCTCGGGACCAGCTGGTCTGAGTATTGCCAATATACTGGCTCTTAAGGGATATGACATCACGATTTACGAAGCTCACGATAAAATAGGCGGCGTCCTGAGATATGGTATTCCGGAGTTCCGTCTGCCAAAAGAAATACTGGATAAAGTCCAGTACCAACTGGAAAAGTTGGGTGTAAAAATCAGACCCAATACACTGATTGGACCCTTATTAACAGTTGAAGATCTCTTTAACGATGGTTACGATGCTGTCTTCATCGGTACGGGGGTTTGGAATCCAAAGCGATTGAATATTCCAGGTGAGACCCTTTGGAATGTCCATTTTGCCATCGATTATCTCAAAAATCCGGACGTCTACAAACTAGGCGATAAGGTTTGTGTCATCGGTGCAGGCAATGTCGCTATGGATGCGGCACGTACTGCGGTGCGTCATGGTGCTAAGCAGGTGGAAATCATGTATAGACGTGGTCGAGAAGATGTTTCTGCAACCAATCATGAAGTGGATGGTGCCTTAGAAGATGGTATCCGCTTTAGGTTTTATGAGTCTCCTGTGAAGTTGACGGAAGAAGGGGTTGCTTATACTAAAACCGATGGCTCGGATGACACGGAATTTTTCATGGATGCCGATTCGATTATCGTCGCGGTCAGCCAAGGTCCAAAGAGCAATATCATTTCCAAGACCAAGGACATCACGACCAATCACAAGGGGCTTGTAGTGACAGATATGTGTGGCAAGACGACGAAAGAAGGTGTCTTTGCTTCCGGTGACGTGGTGACAGGCGCCAATACAGTGGTAGAAGCGGTCAAGTATTCTAAAAATGTTGCAGAGGCCATTCACAATTATGTGAGAAGGAAAAAGGGTGAGAATGTCGAAGAGGCGTGCTAATGTTTTTTTATGAAAATATTCAGAAAAAAACTTTTTTCTGTTGACTTTGATGTGATAACCCGTTAAAATACGTATCAATAGTAAATAAGAAAACGTTGATTGAGAGAAGTAAGTAAACGATAGCTTTATAGAGAGTTGGGCATTGGTGGAAGCCCGATAAGACTGACTTTACTGAATGGACTTATGAGTGCAAGTTGAAAGCCATAGGGTGAGTATGCGCGCCGGGATCTCCCGTTACAGAGAACATGGATTGATTGATCTAATGTAAAAAAGGTGGCAAAGATATACCCTATCCTTTTTGGATAGGGTTTTTTATATACAAAAATAAGTATGATGTCTTTACCCAATTAAGGTGGCATAGCGGAACTTCCGTCCTTATTTTACAAGGATGGGGGTTTTTTGTTTTTTGAAAAAGAACCTATTTAGAAAGCGAGGCAAGAAAAATGGAAATGAATTATCAACAGTATACAGCGTTAGCAGTGGAGCATGAAATTATACCGGTTTACAAGGTGTTCGAAGAGGATTGCTTGACGCCCATTGGCATCTTTAATAGACTTTCTCCTCTAAAACCGTCCTATATTTTGGAAAGCGTGGGTGATCCAAAAGACCTTGGCAGGTACTCTTTTATCGGATTGGATTCCCAGATGGTTACAGGCCTTGCTGATATCATGGGTTTTGAAGCGGTACAGCATAAATTAGCAAAATATAAGGCGCCTCAGGTTGAAGCCTTACCGAAATGTTACGCTAGCATCATCGGCTACATGGCCTACAATGCGATAGAGGATATACAACCTATCACTTTGAAACATGCAGTCAATTTACCCAAGTATCAATTCCTCTTTTCCAAAACCGTGGTGGCAATTGATCATTTGAAGCATCAGCTCATCATCATTCATCATGTCACGGATCCGGAAAAGTCGGATTATGAAAGAGCCATGGCAAAAATCGATGAAATATATGGACGCCTATCCGCGGCAGAACCTGCTGAAGCAATGGATAAGACGATTAAAGCACCCTTGGTTTTCAGATCTAACTTTGAAAAAGCAGACTACAGGGCGGCTGTTGATAAAATCAAGGACTATATCAAAGCGGGGGACGTCTTTCAGGTGGTCTTGTCCCAGAAGTTCACGGCAAAAGGGAAACTGGATGGCTTCTCGCTTTACCGCAATTTACGCAAGGAAAATCCATCACCGTATTTATCTTATATCCGTTTTCCAGATGTGGAAGTTTTATGCTCTTCGCCAGAGATGCTGGTACGCATGGATGACGAGGTAGTGGAAACTGCACCGATTGCAGGAACGCGGGCAGTGAAGAACGACGGTAAGGACGATTTTAGAGCCAAAGAACTTTCCGAGGATGCAAAGGATTTGGCAGAACACTTGATGCTGGTCGACCTAGGCAGGAACGATATTGGGAAGGTCAGTCAAGCGGGAACGGTGACGGTAGCCCAGTACTGCGAAGTGAAGTGCTTTTCTAAAGTCATGCACTTAGTCTCCAGCGTAAAGGGCGTACCACGGCATGATATCACAGCTATGGACGGTCTGCGTGCAACTTTTCCGGCTGGGACCGTATCGGGTGCACCCAAGCTACGGGCTATGGAAATTATCGATGAATTGGAGCCGGATAGTCGAGACTTATACGCCGGAGCGATTGTGCTGATGAATGCCGCTGGGCATGTGAACAGTTGCATCAGCATCCGTACGATTCAATTGCGTGATAATCAGGTCATCATTCAGGCTGGTGGTGGTATTGTCCATGATTCTGTTCCGGACCATGAGTACCTAGAAGTGCTCAATAAATCCCGTGCGATGTTCAATGCGATCGAAAAAACATACAAAGGAGAGGTGACTTATGATTTTGATTATAGATAATTACGATTCGTTTACTTACAATGTGGCACAGTTGTTCCAATCGAGAGGAGAAGAGGTATTGGTGCGATTGAATGATCAGATCTCAATAGAGGAGATTCGTGACTTGAATCCGGAGGGCATCATTCTCTCTCCGGGACCATGCACACCTCAAGAATCCGGTGTATGTCTTGAAGTTGTGGAAAAGCTACAAAATCAATACCCGATACTGGGTATTTGTTTAGGTCATCAGGTCATCGGTGAGGTTCTAGGCGCTAAAGTCGTACGTGCGAACAATATATACCATGGCAAACTGGATCATATACGACATATGGGACAGGGCATTCTTGAAGGCATCAACAGTGGATTTCAGGCGACGCGTTACCACTCCCTTGTCATTGAGAGGGGGAGTGTGCCTTCAGTGCTTGAAGTGATGGCAACGGCGATTAGCGATGATGAAATCATGGCGGTTCAGCATGTAGAACGCCCAATTTTCGGCTTGCAATTTCATCCAGAGTCTTACGGGACCAGTTACGGAGAACAGATTGCAGATAACTTTATCAAAATTATGAAAGAGGAAAGGAGTGGTGGAACATGTCGTTAACCAAGTATTTGAAAGAAGTGATGCAGGGAAAGGATTTAAGTTATGAGGTGGCTTGTGAAGTATCGACACAGTTGATGCAAAGTGATCTTGAAGCGGTTCAAGTTGCGGGCTTGCTTGCAGCGCTGAAGACCAAGGGGGAAACCTACGAGGAAATTTCCGGTTTTGCCAAGGGCTTGAAAAATCATGCCGTTACCATTCCTACACAAAAGGATGGCTTTTACGATATTGTTGGTACTGGCGGTGACGGTGCGGATACCTTCAATATCAGCACTACCTGTGCATTTGTGCTCTCTGGTTCCGGTCTTGATATTGCCAAGCATGGTAATCGTTCCGTCTCCAGCAAGTGTGGTAGTGCTGATGTTCTTGAAGCACTTGGCGTCAATATTGAAGCTACTGCTGACAATATAAGCATACAGCTGGATGAGGCGGGTATCGCTTTTATCTACGCACCGTTGGCACATCCGTCGATGAAAAGGGTCATGCCAGTGCGGCGGCAGTTGGGGGTGCCGACGATTTTTAACATCATAGGTCCGCTGGCCAATCCAGTGGAGCTATCTGGACAATTGGTGGGAGTCTATAAACAAGAGTTGGTAGTCGATATGGCGCAGAGTTTGATTCGTTTGGGTGTAGAAAAAGGTGCGGTGGTGCACGGTGCTGGTGGACTTGATGAAGCGACGTTGATGGGTGAAAATACGGTCCTCTTCATAAAAAATGGCGGATTGAAACTGCAAAAAATCAAAGGTGCAGATTATGGCTTGATGATGAGCGAACTTGCTGACATCAGGGGTGGTGATGCAGCATTCAATGCAGAGATTGTAAGGTCGGTTCTTAAGGGTGAAAAGGGCGCAAGAAGGGATACGGTGCTTTTAAATGCGGGCATCGCCTTTTACGCATTTGATCGAGCGGTATCAATTGAGGACGGCATCCTAATGGCGGCAGAAAGTATCGACAGTGGTAGGGCATTCGAGCAGCTTGAAAAGCTGGTGCGCATTAGCAATCGGTGAGGTGATTTATGGACAATATACTAGGCACTATATTGAGAAGCAAATACGAACAGCTGCCGATTTTGCGTGAAGCCTTTGATAAAGGGTGTTTTGGCAGTTTAGGAGATTCAAACCAGCAGGGTATGCGTTCTTTTAGAGCGCGATTGGATCAAAGTGATCAGATGCAAGTGATTGCAGAAATTAAACGTGGTTCGCCTTCTAAAGGTCTCTTTGCACCGGATTTGGATGTGAAGGCGCAGGCAGCCAAATATGACGCATCGGGCGTCGGTGCTATTTCCGTACTGACGGATAAGCATTTTTTCCACGGTGGTTTTGAAGACCTTCAACGCGTGAGATCTAGGGTATCGGTGCCGGTGCTTTGCAAGGATTTCATTGTGGATGAAATACAAATCGATATTGCAAGGGTACTGGGGGCGGATATCATCCTCTTGATTGCAGCAGCACATACGAAAAAGAGACTGATTCAATTAAGGGACTATGCCTTGAAGATAGGACTGGAAGTGCTTCTAGAGGTTCACAATAATCGGGAAATGGATGTGGCGCTGAGTATAGGACACGATTTGATTGGCGTGAATAATCGGAATTTGAAAACCTTCCATACGGATATACAGACAAGTTTGAATCTGAGTCAGCGGGTGAAAGACACTCGTGTACACTTGATCAGCGAGAGTGGTATTCAGACGCGAGAAGACGTTGAAAAACTGGCTAAGGCAGGATTCAAAGGCGTTTTAGTGGGTGAAAGCCTAATCAGGGATGGTATTGGTGGTAATTTGATCGACCATATGACGAAAGTGGCGAGGTGACCTATGACGAAAGTGAAAATATGCGGTATTACAGAGCTTAAACATGCACTGGCTGCGGCAGACGCTGGTGCGGACTATATCGGATTTGTCTTTGCAAAAAGTAAGCGTCAGATTACGCGTGAAGCGGCTAAGGTCATTATCTCCCAACTTCCGGACAAGATTCAGACCATTGGGGTATTCGTTGATGAACCGCTTGAAAGGATGATTGAGATTGCCGACTATTGTGGCCTAGACTTATTGCAGCTTCATGGTAAGGAAACATACGAAAGTTATCAGCATGCAGGCTATCCGATCATCAAATCGGTATCGGTCAAGGGAACGGATGACTTGACATTGATGGACTTACCGGAAGCGGATTACCTGCTCTTTGATACATGGCACGAAGAGATGGCCGGAGGCTCAGGAGAGGTGTTCGATTGGAAAGCGCTGAAAGATAAAGTATGTCATCGGCCCTTTTTCTTAGCGGGCGGTTTGAATGAGGATAATGTCGAAAAAGGCATTGCGCTGATTCGTCCTTACGCTGTCGATGTATCCAGTGGTGTTGAGAAGGATGGTAAAAAGGACTTAGATAAGATCAAGCAGTTTATAAAAAAAGTGAAGGGGTGTCATGATGAATTATAATATGCCAGATGAACAGGGGTATTTTGGAAAGTACGGAGGTCGATTTGTGCCAGAGACTTTGATGCCGGCACTGATTGAATTGGAAACGCAATTTAGGAAATATCTATCGGACGAAGCGTTCAATGAAGAATTGAACCATTATTTGAAGCATTATGTTGGACGAGAAAGTCCGCTTTACTATGCGGAACGTTTGTCCAAACACTGTGGCGGCGCAAAAATCTATTTAAAACGGGAGGATTTGAACCACACAGGTGCACATAAAATCAATAATGCCCTAGCTCAGGTCTTGCTGACCAAGCGTATGGGCAAGAATAAAATCGTGGCAGAAACAGGTGCAGGTCAGCATGGTGTGGCAACAGCGACAGCAGCGGCACTCTGTGGCATGTCGTGTACGATTTTCATGGGTGAGGAAGATATCAGAAGACAGACGCTTAATGTTTTTAGAATGCGACTTTTAGGTGCTGAAGTGGTATCGGTCGCTAGCGGGAGCAAGGTGCTCAAAGATGCGGTGAACGAGGCGCTCAAATACTGGGTGACACATCTGGAGGATACTCATTACATCATGGGGTCGGCACTGGGTGCTCATCCTTATCCGGAAATGGTGCGAGAGTTCCAATCGGTTATAGGAAAGGAGACCAAGCGTCAAATATTAGAGCAGGAAGGGCGATTGCCTGATGCCATCGTAGCTTGTGTTGGAGGTGGTAGTAACGCTATCGGGATGTTCTATCCTTTTGTAGAAGATGAGCAGGTGCAGCTGATTGCCGTGGAAGCGGCGGGAAAAGGCCTTGATACAGCGGAGCATGCTGCAACCCTGACAAAGGGTTCTTACGGTATTCTACATGGCAATTCCATGTATTTGCTACAGGATGAAGATGGGCAGATTCATGAGGTCTATTCCATTTCGGCGGGACTGGATTATCCGGGTATTGGTCCTGAACACTGCCATCTCAGGGATATTGGTCGATTGAGTTTCGACTCTGCAACGGATGATGAGGCGGTTAAAGCCTTTCAACTCTTGAGTCAACTGGAAGGGATTATTCCAGCGCTGGAAAGTGCTCATGCCATGTCTCATGCGTTGAAGTTGGCAACGAAGATGGGTAAAGATGAGATTTTAGTGGTCAATTTATCGGGTCGTGGCGATAAGGATGTCACGCAGCTTGTAGATATCTTGGAGGTGTAGTATGGGGATTCAGACGATTGAAAATAGAATTGAAGAGATACAAAAATCAGGTGGCAAGCTCTTTATTCCGTATGTCATGTGCGGTGACGGTGGTTTTGAAAGGACGGCGATGTTGATTCGTTTACTTGAAGGCGCTGGCGCCTCGATGATTGAAATAGGCATACCGTTTTCGGACCCGATTGCCGATGGCCCTGTCATTCAAGCGGCGGGTCAAAGAGCACTGGATGCAGGAGTGACCTTAAAATCCATCATGGGTTTCCTCAAGACGCTGGAACCGATAAATGGCGTGCCTCGAATCATCATGACCTATATGAACCCAATTGTTCAATATGGCTTTGAAGCCTTTTTCGGAGAATTGAAGGCAGCACATGTCAGTGGGGTGATTATTCCGGATTTACCTCTAGAGGAATATGAGATGATTACGCCGTACACTATACCAAATCGAATTGCGATCATTCCACTGGTGGCACCGAGTACAGATATGGACCGCATTACAAGGATTCTGGACAAAACGAGTGGTTTTATCTATACGGTAACGGTCAACGGCACGACCGGTACTAGACGAACTTTTGACCGTGGAATTACAGAAAGACTTTCTTCTATTAAGACGCATACCAAGATGCCGGTGGTGGCCGGTTTCGGTGTATCCACGTACGAACAGGTTCGTGAGCTTTCTGATTACTGCGACGGCGTGGTCGTAGGCTCTAAAATTGTGGACTTGGCATATCAAGGCGACTATGAGGCGATAGAAGCCCTTGTCAGGGGATGATCAGGGCAGAATTGTTTTAAAAGCATTGCATTTCCTACGAAACAGGTTTAGTATTAGTTTGAGTACAAGCGTACGGACTTATATCATTTGTTTGTGGAG
>JAFGTX010000076.1 GCA_016938815.1 Clostridia bacterium
ATATAACACTTTGGAGGGTTTATGAACTACACAATAGACAAGGAAATCCCCTTGGCACCCTATAGGCAGATCGCCAACCAGATGATCGACGATATAAAGGATGGCAACTATGGGTATGGACAGAAGCTGATGTCTGTCAGGACTTTGGCTAAAGCCATGAATATCAGTCATGTCACCGCCGACAAGGTTTTTAAGTATCTGGAAAGTGAGAAGCTTGTTGAAAGGATACAGGGCAGGGGGGCTTTCGTCATTTATAAGTCACCTTTCAACAGTGAGACTTTACTGGATAAAGAGGTCATCAAGCAGCGCTACGCATCTCTTAGGGATTCAGAAAATTATAGGTCCTTGATGGTCAATCTCTTTCAGAATACTTCCCATGTATGTACCTACAACTTTTCTTATGCCTTACTGAATCCAGAATTTCTGAATGATTTATTACCTAGCGTTAGTGATTTGTCTAGAGACCCCAATTTATTCAAAGCGACTCGAGTATATGGTGAGATCAAAGGGTATCTGCCGTTAAGGGAAATAATGATTAGTGAATTACAGGTAGATTACAGCCTTGATGAGATCATCATCACCAATGGGAATCAGCATGGGATAAATCTAGCGGTTGCTGCCTTGATCAACAAAGGGGATACGGTTCTCATTGAGACGCCGACCTTTACAGGTGCGGTGGATATACTCCATAATGCCCAGGCTCGATTGATTCCCATGAAGATATTCCAAGAAGGTTTTTGCATTGAGACGATTGAAGAACTTTGTATCAAGTATCGGCCAAAGCTCATGTATCTTACGCCAAATTTCAGCAATCCCACAGGCTATTGCCTAGACTGTGAGAAGAGAAGGGCTTTGTTGGCCGTAGCTGAGCGCTATGATTTTTATATACTGGAGGATGACCATTGGAGTGACTTCGCTTTTGAAGAAAAGCTTATACCCTTAGCACTTATGCCGGGTGGGTCAAAACGTGTAATCTATTTGAAGGGCTTCTCCAAGATTATTGGCGCGGATAACCGAATTGGTGCGTTACTGGCTCCCAAACACGTTGTCCAGCGGGTGGAAAGGGAATTGACTTTGCAGTCTCTTGGCGTGGCTATCTTGCCTCAAGAATATTTATATGCTCTGATCAAGAAGGGATACTACAAGAGAGCTCTTGAAAAAATCACCAGTGATTTGAAGCGACGAGTAAGACAAGTGGATAAGTATTTAAAGGTCTTAAAAGTTTATGGTCTGGATTATGAAGTGCCAAGGGGCGGGTTAAACTACTGGATCAAATTGCCCGATAACATGAATAGCGAGGATGTGCTATTCAATGTCATGTATGAGAACGACATCACCTTTTTGCCGGGAAGGCTTTTGGATGTTAATATTGAATCTAACAGTAGTCATTATTTGAGATTGAATTACAGTTTTTTATCGTATAATCAACTGACGCTTGGACTTGAGCGATTGGTGAACTTGTTAAAAGCGCATTTTTGAAATGCGCTTTTTTGATTCAGCTAATCACCACTCGACCCCCGAGAATAAGGATTATCAATATTCAACTTTTGCATTCTATATAAGAGACTTTGGCGAACGATGCCAAGGTCTCTTGCTGTTTTACTGACATTCCAGCGGTTGGCTTCTAGTTGCTCCCGTATGATGCGTTCTTCGATATCCTTGAGGGTGCTAGTCAGGTTGCCTGAGCAGCCGATGACATGCTGATGGGGTTTTTGGCTGAGCAGCCTTGCTTTGGTATAGCGTGGCATATGGTCTAA
>JAFGTX010000077.1 GCA_016938815.1 Clostridia bacterium
AGCAGAACTCTGCTTCATTTTAAAATATATTACGCTTCTTTAGTTGTTTTAGCAATTTCTGTCGCAGCTGCCACTAGTCCAGCTACATTTTGCAATTCAGAAGGAATAATCAACTTCGTCGATTGACCGTCTGCAACTTTTGCAAGGGCATCGAAGCTCTTTAAGGTCAATACCGCTTGGTCTGCGCCAGCCTCTTTGATCATTTCAATACCTTTGGCTGTCGCATGTTGTACTTTCAAGATAGCTTCAGACTCACCTTCAGCCTCTCTAATTTGAGATTCTCTTTTCGCCTCTGCTCTAAGAATCGCTGATTGTTTCTCTGCTTCCGCTTCAAGAATCATGGCTTCCTTTTTACCTTCTGCAACAAGGATTGCCGATTTCTTTTCACCTTCAGCACGCAAAATCGCTTCTCTTCTTTCACGCTCTGCACGCATCTGTTTTTCCATAGCTTCTTGGATATCTGCCGGTGGCAAGATGTTTTTAACCTCGACACGATTGACCTTGATACCCCACGGATCTGTCGCTTCATCCAAGATGCTGCGCATTTTCGTATTGATTAAATCTCTTGATGTTAACGTCTCATCAAGTTCCAACTGACCGATGATATTTCTAAGTGTCGTTGCAGTCAAATTCTCAATTGCCACAATTGGTCTCGATACACCATAAGTATAAAGTTTTGGATCAGTAATTTGGTAATAGACGATGGTATCAATTTTCATCGTAACATTGTCTTTTGTGATTACTGGCTGCGGTGGAAAATCCACTACTTTTTCCTTCAGACTAACCTTGTTTGCCACACGGTCTAACAAAGGAACTTTCACATGCAGTCCAACACTCCATGTACCGCTGTAAGCACCTAGTCTCTCGATAACAAATGCATTAGCTTGTGGAACAATTCTAATGTTCGATGCAATCAAGCCAATCGCAAACAACACAAGAATAATAGTAATTATATAACCTGCCATTTCTTTGCCTCCATTTCTTTTGCTTTATCATCAACGCCTGTCGGCGATTGATTACTTGACAATGAGCTTCACACCCTCTACTAAAATAACAATAATCTCCTGCTCAACTTCTATTTCACGACCGTCCTCTGAGATCGCAGTCCAAATCTGGCCCTTTACTTTCACTTGTCCAGGCTCATGTTCACTGATCCGTTTGACAACAAAGCCCTTCATGCCGATGAGCTCTTCCACATTGGTCTTCGTCGCGCCCACCTTCAGTTGTTTTTGAACAATGGGTTTGGTATAAATCAGCATCACAACCGACGATAATAAAAATACGATGACTTGCGCCAAAAATGGTAATTTCAGCATAGCTGCAATCAATGCGAAAATAGAACCAATGGCAAACCAAATGGACGTCAATCCAAGCGTCATCCCTTCAATAACTGCAAACCCTACAATTAGAGCTGCCCATAACATCGGCATACCTAATGTCGATAACATATTCATAACCCAACCTTCTTTCTTTGAGGATGATCCATCAAAAGTAGTATATTTAATATTTACCATATATTTTACATCAATAATATTAAAAAAGAATTAAGATTAAAGAGGCTTTTTTTTGGTATGATTCTATCATAAGACAGTTTTGTGAGGTGAACAACACGATGCAATCTAAAACAACGATGCAGTTACTTATTCTTTCTTTAGTTCTAGCGCTGATTGCAATATTTGGACCTTTGATAATTTTTCACGGTTTTTTATTGCAGGCTCAATTTTTAATCACATTTATCATGCTCTTTGCGCTGTTGTCTTTCTACGCCTATACCCAGGCTCACATTTCCAACACGCTAAATCGTCTATCCAAAATAAACACTTCAGATTTGCTGCCCGAATTACCCGATTTACTTGCTGGCGCCTCTTTGAAGCAACTGTTCTCCTTTGGTGATGAATTGATCCACTTTATCAAAATCCGAGTCCTATCTCAAGAAAAGCTCATGGATGACTACCGTCAAATCCGTGACGAGTTAGATGCACACATCTTAATCAATAAGAAGTTTTTGAAATTCGCTCAGCATGCTGTCGTCAGTGATACAGAAGAAAACATCCACTCTGTCATTCAGCAGGAAATACTAGGCCTTACTGGTGGCCTGAACGCCTCGGCTTTTTATATGGCTGACTCTTGTTCCGATTTCTTGAGACTCGACAGCACATATGGCTTTGAAGATGATTCATTTCTTCTGAAAAGCGTCCCCAGTGCTGACTTCACCAGTCCTATTTTTGAAGACGAATCATCTATTAGGATTATTGAAAAAACACCCTACGCCAAAATTTCCTACTTCATTTCCAACATCGAAAGAAGTAATGAACTCTTTGATTTTTTAGAGATGCCGATTTACATCGATCATCATCTTTACGGTATATTTTTATTTTTCAATACCCTCCCAGAAGAGACGTTTTCCAATGAATTACGCCTTTTACTCAAAAATTACACCTCTCAGGCCATCAATGCTGTCACGAGTAAAATCCTGATGAGAAAGACCTTTTATCTTTCTAAATACGACAGTTTGACAGGGCTCTACAATAGAAGTTATTTCGAACAGTACTTTGAAGATTATAACAAGCATGCCTTGCGTTACAAAGAGCATTATGCCATCGTCCTCATCGATTTGAATCGCCTGAAGACCATCAACGACAAATTTGGCCACGTCGCTGGCGACAGGGCTCTGCAAGAATTTGCCAACCTTTTCAACAGCAAGATTCGAGAGACGGACATCCTCGCTCGATTCGGCGGCGATGAGTTCATCGCGATCTTCCACAACTCGACACTGGATCAAACACAAGCACGACTGAAGCTGATTCACGAAGAATTCACCAACTATCACATCCGATATGGTGGCTTCAATATCCCGCTCCGTTTCAGCTACGGTGTTTCTGCATCACCGGATGAATCCATGATTCTCAACATCCTCGTCAAGCTCGCTAATGAACGCATGTATGAACTTAAGGAACATTTGCACGAAATTGAAAAGGAAGACTTCAATTTTTAGTTTCTTCACCCCTAAACAGGGTATGATGTCAATAGAAATGATAGGAGGTGGATTTTATGACCAGTGCAGCACATTTTGTAGAAACCAAAGACCATTATATTTACTGGCATAACACCGATGGTTCCATCACGCCTGATGAGGCCACAGCACTCGCCAACGAAATAAAGAGCCTTGCAGAATCCGGTCACTATACGCGTCTCATTGTAGATAATTCTGAAATGAATGGCGTATGGAGCAATGATGTGGATAAGATATGGATCGACTTAATGACCTATGTCGCACAGTACATTCCGCGTACAGCAACCATTTGCGAGAACATCATCAATAAGCTACAAGTCAATTATCTCTCTTCGCAAACCGTCGATCCTGATAGAATGAAGGCTTTTACCATCAAAGAAAAAGAAGAATTTGAACATTATATCTATAATAAAGACAATGACTGAGCCTATGCTCAGTTTTTTTTGCATAATTCACAACGCCTGTCAACATCTCTCACACTACTCCCAGATTATCTTCACCGTATCCCCAAAGAAATCCCCCTTTGCCACAATTTTATCCCCAAATTCTGTGCATAACCTGTGTGTTATTTCTCAAAATCGAACATAGATTCCACGAACAAAAATTCGGTTATCAACATTATCTACAGCTTATCCACAGAAATATTCTTTTATTGACATTAAATTATCAGATGTATATAATTATATTAGAATATTCTAATATGGTTAGAGAGGTAATCACCATGGAACAAAATATACAAGTACTAAAAGCATTGGCACATCCAACGAGACTAGAAATACTCATGTTTTTAAAAAATAAGGATTCCGCCTGCGTCTGCAAGATTTATGAAACACTCAACCTTGAGCAGTCCAATATCTCACAGCACTTAAGGATTTTGAAAAGCAGTGGTATTTTGGAATCCAACAAAATAGGACAGTGGGTACATTATCGTGTTACTCACAAGGAAATTTTTGATATTTTAGATCTTGTTGAAAATATCGCGACAAAATAATCATCTGGAGGCAGCATGTTAAACGATTTTGCAGTATACATTGTCGAAGAGCTCATGCACATCAGCATGGCTACAAGACTGGGTGGCAGCATTCACTTCTTCATTTACGATACGCTTAAGATTATATTTCTGTTGAGCTTTATGATCTTTACCATTTCATATATCAGAAGTTATTTCCCACCGGAAAAAGTAAAAGAACTCATTACCAAGCACAATGGCATTTCAGCCCATATATTTGCCGCAGTACTCGGTGTCTTATCACCTTTCTGCTCCTGTTCGACTGTGCCGATTTTCATCGGTTTCGTAGAATCAGGTATCCCACTCGGCGTCACCTTCACCTTTTTGATTACATCGCCGATTGTCAACGAGATTGCGCTTGGTTTCCTTTTCATCAGCTTTGGGGCGAAGATTGCCCTGATCTATACACTGGCAGGGGTCGTCATCGGCATCATTGCAGGCCTCGTCATTGAAAAATTGAATCTCGTCCATCTGGTTGAACCTTATGTCTTTGAATTGCATTCAAAAGGTGCTTTTATTCAGCAAATGAACCAAAAGGACCGTATTGATTTCGCGGTAAGCGCCGTAAGAGACATTGTAAAACGCGTATGGATCTTTATCATTATCGGTATCGGCATTGGTGCCCTAATCCACGGTTATGCACCGGAGGCCTTTATGGTTAAATACGCGGGACCAAATAATCCTTTCGCCGTATTTATTTCTGTTGCAGTGGGTATTCCACTTTACTCCAATGCGGTGGGTACGATTCCTATCGTAGAAGCACTCATTAACAAAGGTGTAGGCGTCGGCACGGCACTAGCTTTTATGATGTCGGTTGTAGCCCTAAGTTTGCCGGAACTCATCTTGCTTAAGCAAGTGATTAAACCCAAGCTGATTGGTATCTTTGTCGGTGTCGCAGGCACTTCGATACTCATGGTCGGCTATTTATTCAACATCATTTTATAATTTGGAGGGAAACAATTATGGATATTAAAGTATTAGGCAGTGGCTGCACAAAATGTTCAAAACTAGAAAGCCTTGTAAAGGAAGTTGTCAGCGAACAAGGTCTCGACGCTACAGTTACCAAGGTTCAAGACATCAAGGAAATATTCGCTTACGGTGTTATGAAAACACCCGCTTTGGTGGTTGACGAAAAAGTCGTACTGGCTGGTAGCTTGCCATCAAAATCTAAAATTGAAGAACTTTTAAAGTAATTATTATTAAGTGTATGGCAAAAAGCATTGATAATGAGGAATCATTATCAATGCTTTTTTTATTTTTCAAAAAATTTAAATACCTTCGATAAAATTTATGAATCAGGCTGATACATTTATAAATCTTATAGCAAATCCTTATAAGACTTTAAAAGAATAAGTCTTCTTTCCATAGAACTTTTTAATCTAATTAAATAATCTGAATATACTTAAAGTTCATTTTTATTAGCTCCTAACTCCCATTTCTTGTCTCTTGATTAGCCCAATCTATAATGATAGAATTCTAGTGACACTTGCATTTTTAGATGACTAAACATGTTTATCTAATATTTAACAAAGAAGGGGTGAATTTATGCTTTGTAAATGTCAACAGACATCTGTTTCAGAATCGTCTGAGCAACCACAGGTAGATCTTTCGCAAGTAAAAGGTCTGCTTGATGCTTACGATCCTGCAACAACCAATTTAATCACATTGCTTCAAGGGGTGCAGAAAATCTATGGGTACTTACCGGAAGAGGTACTTAAAGAAGTTTCTATCGTCACTAAAATCAAAGAAGCAAAAATTTATGGTGTAGCAACATTCTATTCACAATTTCGATTGAAACCAATCGGAAAATACCTCATCATGTTATGCCAAGGAACCGCTTGTCACGTCAACGGATCGGCAAATATTGAACGTGCTTTGCAAGAGGTTCTAGCTGTTAATGAAGGGGACATCACACCGGACGGTTTGTTCACTTATATTAACGTTGCATGCCTTGGCTGCTGTAGTTTAGCGCCAGTCATGATGATTAATGATCAAACACATGCCAAATTAACAACCGGAGACGTGGCTAAAATCATTAATGAAATAAGAGCACAGGAGGGCATGGCGATATGAAGTTTGTCGTAGGTTCAGGATCGTGCGGTATCGCAGCAGGGGCTGATCGGATATTTACCCTGTTAAATCAAGAAATCAATGAAAACAATTTGAAAGCCTCTCTAGAGATTACTGGCTGTATCGGAACGTGTTATTTAGAGCCTATTCTTGAGGTTTATTCAGAAAACAATGCCATGAAACGATTTACTAAGGTTACGGAAGAATCACTCTTAGAAATCATTTCACAGGCAAAAGAGGGCACGCTATTTTCAGAGGACAATGCCAACGATTTGGTAAGCGAACAACTTGGACATCAAGACAGAATCGTACTAAGAAATTGTGGTGTCATCAATCCGGAATCTATTGATGACTATCTTACAATCGGTGGCTACCAATCTATCGAAGCATGCCTTCGCGAAAAAACACCTCAAGAAGTTATTGAGGAAGTCAAAATCGCAGGTCTTAGAGGCCGTGGTGGCGCAGGCTTCCCTACTTGGTTCAAGTGGAATGCCGCTCTAAAATCAGCAGGTAGCGTGAAATACATGGTATGTAACGCAGACGAAGGTGACCCAGGTGCCTTTATGGACCGAAGCGTTCTTGAGGGTGACCCTCACAGCCTAATTGAAGGTATGATGATCGCAGGCTTTGCCATCGGTGCTAGAAAAGGTATCGTTTACGTGCGTGCAGAGTATCCTCTTGCCATCGTTCGTTTAGAAAAAGCCATTGCTCAAGCTAAAGAACGTCATATCTTAGGCAAAAACATCTTTGGCCTAGATGGTGTCGATTTCGATTTAAGTATCAAAACAGGCGCAGGCGCATTCGTATGTGGTGAAGAAACGGCACTGATTGCTTCTCTTGAAGGTGAACGTGGTATGCCAAGACTTAAACCACCATTCCCTGCTGAAAAAGGTTATTTCGACCACCCAACCAATATCAACAACGTTGAGACTCTTGCCAATGTACCTTGGATCATGTCAAATGGCGGTGCCGCTTTTGCAGCACGTGGTGCTGAGAAAAGTGCGGGTACGAAAGTTTTCGCATTGACTGGAAAAATCCAAAACGGCGGTCTGGTTGAAATTCCAATGGGTATGACACTACGCGAAGTTATCTTCGGCGTCGGTGGCGGCATCAAGAACGGCAAAAAATTCAAGGCCGTTCAACTTGGCGGTCCATCTGGCGGCTGTATTCCAGAAGAATTGCTTGATACACCGGTCACTTATGAAGACATCAACAAAACAGGTGCCATTGTAGGCTCTGGTGGTATGGTTGTTATGGATGAAGACACGTGTATGGTAGAAATGGCACGCTTCTTCCTTGATTTCACATGCAAAGAATCTTGTGGTAAGTGTACTTACTGTCGTATTGGTACCCGTCGTATGTTGGAAATCCTAGAGCGCATCACAAAAGGTGACGGCAAGCCTGAGGATATTCCACTACTTGAAGAATTATCTTACAAAATCAAAGAAGGTGCGATGTGCGGACTTGGACAAACTGCGCCAAACCCAGTACTCACCACTTTAAAATACTTTAGACATGAATACGAAGAGCACATTAACGAGAAGAAATGTAGCGCAGGTACTTGTCATGAACTAATTTCCTACCGCATCCTTGAAGACAAATGTATCGGTTGTACCGTTTGTGCGAAGGTTTGTCCTACAAACGCGATTGCAGGTGAACGCAAATCACCTCACGTAATCGACCAAGATGCTTGTATCAAATGTGGTCAATGCTATGAAAAATGTAATTTCAATGCGATTGTAAAATTATAAAGGAGATTGGAAAATGGCAAAAATACGTGTAAATATTGACGGAAAAGAAATCAATGCTTATTCCGGTCATACTATTTTAGAGATAGCGCAACAAAACAATATTGACATCCCTACCCTATGCCATAATGAGAAACTAAAAAACTATGGCTCATGTGGTATGTGTGTCGTTGAAGTTGAAGGTAACCCAAAACTCATCCGTTCTTGTTCAACTCAAATCGAAAACGGCATGGTGATCAAAACATCTACAGATCGTATCCGTGAATCTAGAAAGACAACCCTTGAGTTGATGCTTTCTGATCACTCGGGAGACTGTAAAGCGCCTTGTAAGTTGAACTGTCCATCTCACGTAGACATTCAAGGCTACGTCGGACTGACAGCCAACAAAGAATACGCTGAAGCATTGAAACTTATCAAAGAAGATCTACCACTGCCTGCAAGTGTTGGTAGAGTGTGTCCACACCCTTGTCAGACAAACTGTCGTAGAGGTCTTATCGATGATGCGATTTCAATTGCTTGGATTAAGCGTTATGTCGCTGATTTAGACTTGGAGCAAGAGCGACCTTATTTACCAGAGGTTAAAGCAAGCACTGGTAAAAGAGTAGCGGTGATCGGCGGTGGTCCAGGCGGACTTTCAGCAGCTTACTTCCTAAGAAGAGAAGGCCATGATGTCGTTGTCTACGAAGCGATGCCTGAATTCGGCGGTATGCTTCAATACGGTATTCCACTCTACAGATTGCCTAAGGACACCCTAAAAGGTGAAATCGAAATCATCCGCGAAATGGGTGTAAAACTTATCCCAAATACACGTGTGGGTACAGATATCACACTAGACCATATCCGTAGAGAATTTGACGCGGTTTATGTATCGATCGGCGCATGGAAGAGTTCTTATCTAAACTGCCCTGGCAGCGATAACGAGCGCATCATCGGCGGTATCGAATTCCTGAACCGTTTTGCCATCAACGAGCCAATCCGTACAGGTAACCGAATTGCGGTTATCGGTGGTGGTAATACTGCCATGGACGCTTGTAGAACTTCTATCCGCCTTGGTGCAAAAGAAGTTTATGCGATCTATAGAAGAACCAAAGAAGACATGCCTGCCGTCGATGTAGAAATTGAAGAAGCAGAAGAAGAAGGCGTAACCTTCAAGTTCCTTTCTAATCCATCTGAATTCATCGCTGATGCAGAGGGTAATGTAACCCACATCCGCCTTGAAAAAATGAAACAAGGTGAACCGGACGCTTCTGGCCGTCGTAAGGTTATCCCGACAGGTGAAGAAGAAATTCTTGAAATCGATTCTGTCATCATGTCTATCGGTCAGCAGTTGGCACCAGAAGGTTTTGAAGATATCGCACTTAACAAGTGGGGCAACATCGACATCAACCTTGAAGACTTCAGCACAAACCTTGAAGGCGTTTTCGCCGGTGGTGATGCGGCTTACAACGGTGCAACAATTGCCAT
>JAFGTX010000078.1 GCA_016938815.1 Clostridia bacterium
CCCGATCGATGAAATCCGTAGTTTTTCTTACGATGTCATCCATGTACATAAGGTTCACGATCAATGATAAAAAAGATCCTGCAATAACAGCAAGCAAGATCTTTTTCATCGTTCCAAGAATCAGTCCAACAATTCTTTCCATACCTGACCTCTAGTATTTCTGTACGAATGTAAGACCAGTGACCACACCGTTATTTCTATGCACGGTACCTTCAAACCCACCGACTGGATTGATGTAGTCATCTGCCGATGGATTATCCTGACTGTATCCACTAAATGTTTCATCATCATAGCTAGAATAGCCATAAACAGTTGTATCTGCACCTAAAGTCGTTACCGTCACCTTAATCTTCAGCGGATTTCTCTCTGAGTTTTCAATTTCATTCTCAACTGTGTCACCGTAGACAATTTCTCCGTCATAAGCTTCATACTCCATCGCCATTACATCATTACTTGCTTGCCCTATTTTCCCATTAGCGAAGTTAAGTAAACTGTATCCTTTGAATGCAATCCCCAGAACTACCACTGTTAAGACAATTGCTACAACGGTAAGTATTGATGACGAAGTATCTGATACCATTTTATTTTCTCTCATTTTTTATTCCTCCTAAAACATTTGTATTGTTGTATTCATATTTTCTAATATCCTATATATCGCTATAAATAGCGGTATTCCACCATATAGTACAAGCGCCGACAGTCCCACTAACGATGCCAACTCTTCCGATAAAGTGATCTGGAAGTCCACACCATATTCAATCTCTTCCTGACGATCGTCAAGTTTTGAATTTAAAGTATGCTCGATACCCTTAAATGCCTTGGTGAGAGGCAATTCTTCTCCCGACATAATATTGTCAAAGAGCAGCCTCATATCTTCATCGTGTATTTCTGAATATACCTGCTTAATAATTCTTGCACCCTGCTCATGATAGACATCATTGATTTTCATGAAATAAGGTCTGAATGCCACAGAATAACTTTCAAGCCATTTCAGAAGTGCCTTAACCGTCATGTTCTTGTTTTTCGACAAGATGATCGCCACACTATAAAGACGTGATACATCATCCGCCACATAAGCGTTTTTATTGATGTACCGGTCCATTTCCAAGCTGAAAGCTGGATAATGGTACCCGATAATACCAAGGCCAGTTATCAGTAGTATTAACTTAACTTTGTTTAGATTGATTCCTTTTAGCACTTTAAGTTTTGATGTAATCCTTTTCACTTGAACAGCTGATAGTCCAAGTTCTTCAAGTTTTTCCTTCAATTCATCGTCACTCTCTGTGCCATTTCTGAATCTGTTAATGATTGCCTTCTCTTCATCTATCAACTCCTTTTTTTCTACACTGCTTTTATTCTCTAGGACCATTTCTAAATTTTGATAATAGACCTGTCCACTTTGTGAATAAAGCAAATTCTCTATAATTTTCTTTTCTTCAACTGCATGATTTATGCCAATAAATAGCACTGAGAAAAGGACGACCAGTATGCACGTAATGATTTTCGACTGATAATAAGCCGGTATGGAAACAATTCTGCCTGCTTCCATAAATCTTTCCTTAAGCCGCTGTTCCTTTTTGGGCTTCACTCTGAAGAATGTTTTAAGTAGCGGCGCAAGCCACTTGTTTATCTTGACCTTAGGTATGTTTATCAAATATTTTTCGCTGACAAACTTGCTATGGATCTTGTAAGAAAAAATCATGAATATGAGTACGAATGCAACCACAAGTTGGCCATAAATACCGTTATAGAAGACTGTAATGTACTCATCCATTTCCGGCATCTTGCTTGCAAACATCATCATAAAATACTTAACCGCAGGTAAAACGATAATCGGAGAGAGCATTTTAAAATTATCTGTTTTGATTTCTCTAAAAAATCGTTCTTTCTGTATGCTGGCCCTACGCATTTGATTTATTACACTTTGCGTATTGGCAACAAGCACACTTTCACCACGCTCTTCCCTGTCACCATCAAAATAGGCTATATAGTTATTCATAGCGATAAGCTTCAGCTGGTCATTAGGCATTTTAGTAAAATAAATGTCTAGATTTTTCTTTGCATCACTACTTGGCACCGTGATTAGCGAATGTAAAAGTTCAAAGTGGCGCCTTACAATTCCACTGCGTTCTTCAATCGTTTTTTCGAGGGCTATTCTGCAGTTTTCATGCTTGATATAGCGATTTTTGTAAAGTTCCATCCCGCTAATTAAAGGCTTACTCACATCATTTTTTCTTAGGTACCTGATTAAGCTTTCATCAAATATGATGACTGAAAGCGGAATGGCCATCAGTACATAGGCACCTTTTGCAAGTACTACATAGATCAGTGTGATGATTATCATACGCATTAAAATCTTGGTCATACTAAAAAAAGCCTTTCGGCTTAACTGGGTTTCTTCAGGTAATTCATTAATATAGATGGTGTCTTTCAGTTGTTTGTAAGATGGAGAAAGTAGTGATTTCAGGTAAACATATTCATATTTTTGGGCGATTTGCTGACCTCTTTTACCTTCTCTAAGACTCTTGGCGCCCTTTTCGATGTTCATTCTAAGTAAGACCACAGCCGCCGATATCAAGATTACTATTAGGATCATCAGGATTACTTTCATAAGCTAACCTTTGGCAGCATTTGAAATAAATTAAGTAAACTTTCATCTCTTAATTTGATGTTACGCTGCAGCTGAAGAATAAGTTCTTCAGATAAATCATTTATCTTTAGATAACTGTCTGTCATTTTATCGTAAACAACAATCGGCACTACTTCATAATTCACAGGCTGAGCCAGTCTTACTAAAGATTTTGCGATTACCTTCATTACGTCTTCCGTCGATGTCAATCTATCTATGGACTTATAGATGTCACTCTCAAACTTCGGTGTTACGTTTCTAAGTTCATAGATGTTGTAGACACGTCTTCCATCTTCGGTAACAACGACTTCTTCAACAATTTTAAGGACTTCAAGCACATCCTCAATTGCATCACTAATCTGTCGATGTAGTCCGTCTTTCATCAGACCTTTTGCAAGTTCATAAGGTACTTTCTGAGCCTCATTGTGGTGCATACTTGTAAGCGCAAACTTAGATCCACGACGTCCAGAGTTCAGAAAACTTTCAATCATTCGGTTCTTTCTGATTTCTGTAAAAATAGTTACTTTACCTGATGATTTGAGCGACGCTTCATAAGCCTCATTTTCATCTACATACTCAGTTTCTTTTGATTCTATGATGTTCTTCCATGGATACCGTTTACGCATAGAGCCTTCAAAGTTGTTGTTGATGGTTCTGACTGGGTAATCATCGTAAATATACTCAACCAGACATACTGTCTTGACCGTTTTACCTGATCCTTGATCACCAATTAGCAC
>JAFGTX010000407.1 GCA_016938815.1 Clostridia bacterium
CCTCCCTCTGTTTCGCATTAGGCTCGCCAACGCGAGCCGAGCAATCGCAGATTGCTGGCTACTCTAAACTGTGTGATACCGTAGGTCTTGGACGAGCTGAGCAATCGCAGATTGCTGGTAATTTTAAACCTATGTTAATTTGCATAAAATATGTGTAAAAACTCTCGAAAAATGGTATAATATAACTATCTATATATGTAATGAGGACATGAGAAACACAGATGTAATTTGGACGCTTAGGCTGTGTGGATGTAGTGGCGTAACCGACTTGTTTTTGAGTCGGTTTTTTGTTTATAGAAGATGATATACAAAATAGATTTATTTAGGGGGATCAATATGTTTAAAAAACGTGGATCGATACTTTTGGCATTGATTATGGTATTTAATTTATTTACAACTTTTACACCTTTTGATGGTAGCGGCGTTGTTTTTGCCGAGGATGACGTTTATGTCTACGATCCGGAAGGCCAAACCGGAGACGGCTATTATTTTAATGATGGAACGGCGCAAACTGGTGATACGGGATTGGTGTATTTTAACGATACTCAGAAAGGGACGATTACGGTACAGAATTACGATGTATCGAATATCGGTTGGTTGTCTGGTAATGAAAATTTATGGACAAGAAATAATATGTTTGACCAGAGTAAGGCGAGAGATAGGATTCAAATGGATGCCACTTTAAATGATGGATATGGCAATACGCCAAAAGCCTATGATACGGATTATGTTTTTTATAAAACCAGTAGTTGGAATGGCAGTATTGAACAAGGTGGTATGTCCAAAATTGCAAGAAGAATGTGGGGGTATTATACACCACCGCAAAGTGGATCGTATCGATTTAGAGTAATTTCAGATGATGGTCACTATATCAATTTTTACTTGGATGATATTTTCTATGATCCCAAATACGACCATTATGATATAGGCACGACTTACAATGAAAAGTGGGACCGTTTCTATGAAAATGGGGTCAATCCAGTAGCGAATATTAATAAGGATACACCTCAGTCGCCGATGATTGTTACCAGTAATGTCACAACGACTTTACCGGCTATTCAAATGACACAGGGTGAAGTCTATCCTTTCTTTATTGAATATTTCAACTGGGGTGGTGGTGGAAAGTTCTACTTCCAAGTCAGTCTCAATGGCGGACCATTTCAACAAGTAAATACGGAGCACCTGTATCCTGAAGTAATCAATGTACCAAGAAACCCTAATTCTGGTCTTGATTTAACCGTTGAAAATGGAACGAGAACTATTCATGGTTACGATAATTTCAATGCGGAAACAATTGATACCAATGTTTGGGAGAATATTACGAATTTCGATGGCTCTAACCAAATGCTCCTCAGTGAAGGCGGTTTGTCGTCCATTAAGATGAAGGGCAATTATGCCAACTATGATACCTATAAGATTCGAGTGGATATCCTTTCTGAAGGCGATCAGGCGGAAGGTCTTTCTATTGGCGGGATTGGTGTCAGTAGCGGTGACGAAGTATGGACTCACAATCTTTCCATGGATCAAGGGGTCAACAATGATCGTTGGTATCGCAAATATGGTATCACAGAGTATGGTAGTATTTCTAACTCCAATGCGACTGGTAATATGCTGATTGCTGAGGAAATCGTGGAGCAACAGGACAATCCGACGGATGTTTGGAAAAACAAACCGATTAGAATGGAAATCGATGCGGTTAGATTGACGGATGGTACGGGTTATAAAGTTTCAACCGCATTCTATGATGTAAATGAGTCTGGTAATACGGGAGAAGTCATCAAGTCCATCGTCAAAAATTATTTGAATGATGAATTTGACTTTGAAGAATTCTACTTGACGTCTATTGCACCTGAAGTTGATTGGATCACAGCTTTTGATAATTATGATTTCGTGGCGACTAAATATTTGGTCTTTGACTCATTGAGGGTAGATTGGGAGAGCAATACCTATAAATTATCTTGGGACTTGGTACCAGGGGCGACTGGCTATAAGGTTTTCTACCAAACGGGCATCAACAGTAGTGGGGTGCCGATTATTCAAGAATTCCCAATCACAGGTACCAATATTGAAAGTATTAAAGACGGCTATATTACTTTCCCAGACAACAGTGCTTATTGTAATCATCCATTCAAGGTTATCGCAACGGTGGATGGCTATGATATGTCATCTAATACGGTTTATGTAGGGGGGAACGCTTCTAACTTGGTACTTAGCGGTTCCTATAATGATAACGATTATACAGCGACTTGGAATGACTTAAATATTGTAAACAAGAATCTGGTTCAATCCTATACCTACAGCTTGTTCTATGGAGATACCCAGTCAACAGTAAATTTGCCGGTTGAAGGGGCACAGAGTTTGTCGAGCGACCAGCTCCAATATGTCTTTGAAGATCTACAAACATCAAGCAAGTACTACGGAAAATATTTGCAACTGGTTGCAGATGTCGTTTATACAAAAGGCGAAAACCATTTCTATTCCAATATCATTCAGATCAAGTCGGATATCAGGATTGAAGTGCAGCATGTCAAGGATCAATATGTGATTGGCTGGAAGGCTGAGAACATGTTTGAAAAATACCGACTATTCAGGTCAGATGATGCTGCTGATTTTGCAAGTGCAGGGAACATTCCTAATCTGACCAATGATTTAATTCTTAATGTTTCAAGTAGTCGAGAAGATAATGGTTACATCTATTTTAAGGTAGCGGATACCGATAGTACTTATATCAACAAAGCTTATATTGCAGGTGGTTATTATGCGAACAGCACGTCGCCAAATATTTACTCCAATATTGCGGCAACGGCTGGAGATGTGACGGTTCCAA
>JAFGTX010000408.1 GCA_016938815.1 Clostridia bacterium
CGATTAAAATGTAGACATTGCCTGTTGCGTGGTGAATGCAACAGGCTTTTTATGTCTATTTTTTTGTGCCCTAAAACAGGGTTAGAATGGAGTGATAGTGTGCATTATAACAATTTATTAAAATGGGGGTTGTCGCAAGACATCCTAGATCAATATCAAGTAATGGCAGCAGAGGGCAATCAGTTAGGTCGAGTGACAGAAGTTCAAAAGGGACGCTTGCGTGTAGCTACGGATACAGCCGTTTTCTGGTGTAATGTATCGGGACGTTACCGTTATGCCAACCTTGAAATGCCGGCAGTCGGTGACTGGGTGACGGTGTATGCACCCCTCAATGAAGAGAGTGGAAGCATCATCACAGGACTTTTGCCGAGAAAGACAAAATTTTCACGAAAAATTGCTGGAACGACATCGGAAGAACAAATTATTGCGGCCAATGTCGACCATATTTTTATTTGTATGGCGTTAAATGGCGATTTCAATATTAGACGATTGGAACGGTATATGAGCGTCGCATGGGACTCTGGTGCCATGCCGACAATCATTTTGACGAAAGCGGATTTGTGTGCTGATCCAGTGGATTATACATCGCAAGTATCGGATCTGTTCATTGGCGTGGCTATCCATACCATATGCGGGTTCAATGATTCGGATATCCAAGCAATTAAGGCGCTGATAGCCCCTGGAAAAACGGTGGTATTCACCGGTTCATCCGGTGTCGGCAAATCGACCTTGATTAATGGCCTTATCGGTGAAGTTGCGCAAGCGACCCAGTCGGTGGGCGATGGAGACAAGGGGCGACATACGACCACTTCACGAAAACTGTTGCAACTGGATAACGGGGGCATTTTAGTCGATACCCCAGGTATGCGCGAATTCGGACTGCTGGGCGACGAAGAGGAAGGCATCGCTAAATCCTTTGAAGACATCCATGCACTTGCCGCACAGTGTCATTATGGCAATTGCACCCATGGTAATGAAAAAGGGTGTAGGATTCGTGAGGCCCTAGAAGAGGGTACTCTCGATTCGGAACGTTATGAAAGTTTCTTGAAACTTCAGAGAGAATCCGAGTATATGGCGCGGAAGCAAGATGCCCATAGTCAGAAAAAATATTTGCGTCATGTGGCAAAGCAGAATCGTAGCAGTAGGAAAATAAAATATTGAAAAGAGAGAGATTATCCTGTATAAATAGGGTAATCTTTTTTTTATGATGTGAAGCGAAAAATTGACAAGAGTTTATCAATGCTAGACAGGGAGACGTGGGATTGGTAAAATCTAATCAAGTTTAAAAAAATTGAATTTTCTGAAATAACAGAAGAAGGAGCGACAGTATGAACGAGTATTCTCAAATTGATCGAGTGCTACAAAGATACCATTATGATTCAAAAGCCTTGGTCAATATTCTTCAGGAAGTGCAGGAAACGTGTAAGGGCCGTTACATTTCAGAAGCGACTGCTGAATACGTAGCCGAAAGATTGGATGTAACAAAAAGCAATGTTTACGAAGTGGTGACTTTTTTTGCGGCGCTGCGTGAACATCCTGTGGGGGAGGTGTTGATTCAACTCTGCAACAGTACGGTGTGCAAGGTCAAAAAGAATATTGAGGTCAAGAATGCGCTGGAAGAAGCGTTAGGCATTCAGATGGGTGAAACGACAAAGGATAAAAAGTTCACTCTACAGTATACGACTTGTTTTGGTGCTTGCGATGTCTCGCCGGCAGTTCGTGTCAATAAAGTGGTGTACGGCAATTTGGACAGAGAGACGACTTTGGCCTTGATTGCCAAGTTGAGGAGGGAGCATTGTGAATAGAATTCAGCAATTGATTACGGCTAATTTTGACCGATATGATGGCAAGGACATTGAGGCTTACATACGCTTGGGTGGCTTTACAGCAATAAAAAAGGCCGTGGAACAAGGCAGTGATTACGTGATAGATGAACTCAAACTTGCAGGCATTAAAGGGCGTGGTGGTGCGGCGTATCCAACTTGGAAGAAATGGGATGCGGGGCGTCGTCGTGTCGCTGAACAGAAATTTGTCATTTGCAATGCAGATGAAGGGGAACCTGGGACTTTCAAGGATCGTGAAATTCTTAAGAAAGACCCTTACAAAGTCATTGAGGGCATGATGATTTCAGCCTATATTTTTGGGGCAAAAAAGGGTTTTGTTTATATTCGAGAAGAGTATTGGGATATTCAAAAGACCTTCAAGAAGGCTATTGAAAAAGCAAACGAAGCAGGCTATTTGGGCGAGGGGATCTTGGGAACAGATTTCGATTTTACTCTTGAAGTATTTTCCGGGGCAGGTGCTTATGTATGTGGTGAAGGTTCGTCGTTGATCGAATCGATGGAAGGTCATGCAGGTAGACCAAGAATCAAATCACCAAGAATCGGGGAAAAGGGTTATCTAGGCTATCCAACCTTAGTGAACAATGTTGAGACCTTGGCAGGTGTGACGCGTATTCTTGAGATGGGTGCTAGTGAATATGCGCGGTATGGCACGGAGAAAAGTAAGGGGACGAAGGTTATCAGTGTCAGTGGCAACGTCAATCGACCAGGCGTCTATGAAGTGCCTTTTGGTGTTTCCCTCAGGGAAATCGTTTATGATGTTGCTGGTGGCGTTGAAAATGACAGACCCGTCAAGTTTTTACAATTGGGTGGCATATCGGGTCCTTTAGTGCCCGGAAGTGCCCTAGATACTAAGTATGCCTATGAAACTCTGGATGAAAAGGGATTTACCGTTGGCTCGGGATCGGTTGTGGTTGTGGATGACAACAATCGAATTATAGACTATCTGGTATCTGTATCGGATTTCTTTTACCATGAATCCTGTGGTAAATGTACACCTTGCAGGGAAGGAAAACGTCAGTTGACGAGATTGCTCAAGAAATTCGTGGATGGAACAGCGCGCTTAGAGGATGTTAACGCCATAGAGAAGGTAGCGAACACGATGAAACATGCATCATTCTGTGGATTGGGTCAGACTGCACCAACAGCTATTTTGAGTGCTTTAAAATATTTTATGCCGGAGTTATGGCAATTGGTCGAAGAAGGTGTGCATGAAAATGTAGCTGAGGGGGAATGGAAATGATTCAAGTAACCATAGATAATAAAACCATTGAGGTGCCAAAGGATTATACGGTACTGCAGGCTGCGAAATCCTTGCATATCGATATTCCAACCCTTTGTTATCATCCAGCTGTGAAAATACAGGGGAATTGCAGAATTTGTATGGTGCAGGAGTTGGATGGAAAATTGATTCCAGCATGTTCTACCAAGGTTCGTGACGGCATGCAGATAGCGACTAATACGAAATTTGTACGAGAAATGCAAAAAGGTGTTTTAGAACTTATTTTGGCCAATCATGATCAAGACTGTCTCAAGTGTGTTAGAAATGGCCACTGTGAATTACAGGAATTATGTGAACGTTTCAATATCTCTAAAAACGTTCTGGAAGAAAATCAATTGTCGGCGCATGCTGTCGATAACAGTAACCCATCCATCGTCAGAGATTATGCGAAGTGCATTAAATGTGGCCGATGCGTGGAAATTTGCAATGAGACACAAAAGGTTAATATTTTAGCTAGAGCGCACAGGGGAACTTCTTTTGATGTCCTGCCTTATTATGATAAACCGCTTGGTGATACGGAATGTGTCTTCTGTGGTCAGTGTATCAAGGTATGTCCAGTAGGTGCTATTTACGAGAAAAATGATACGGAAAAAGTTTTGGATGCGCTTGAAGATAGAGATCTTCATGTTATCGTCCAGATTGCTCCAGCAGTACGTGTCAGTATAGGCGAGTCCTTTGGCATGGCGCCGGGAGAAATCACTACTGGGAAAATTGTGGCGAGCCTTAAACGATTGGGTTTTGACCGCGTATTTGATACCAATTTCACGGCAGATCTGACTATTCTAGAAGAGGGCAGTGAATTGATTGATAGAATTCAGAATGGGGGCGTCTTACCGATGATTACCTCCTGTTCGCCAGGATGGATTAATTACATTGAAGGGTTCGCGCCAGAGGCTTTGAAACATCTTTCGACGTGTAAATCGCCACAACAGATGTTTGGAGCTTTATCGAAGACTTATTATGCGGAAAAAGAAGAAATGCATCCGTCCAAAGTTTACACGGTATCCATCATGCCTTGTACGGCCAAGAAGTTTGAGGCAGGTAGACCAGAAATGAATTCTTACGGCTATATCGATGTAGACGCCGTTTTGACCACAAGAGAATTGGCACAGCTCATTCGCTTGGCGGGGATTGATTTTGCCAATATCGAAGAAGAATCTTTTGATGCGCCTTTTGGATTAACTACGGGTGCTGGTGCTATTTTCGGCGCCACAGGCGGTGTTATGGAAGCGGCCTTAAGGACCGTGTATGAGGTCTTGACGGGGGAAAATCTTGAAAACATAGAGTTTGAGGCGGTTAGGGGACTAGATGGTATCAAGGAGGCTAGTGTGGCCATTGGAGAAAAAACCGTTAAGGTAGCCGTTGCACATGGTCTTGGCAACGCCAGCAAAATTCTAAAAGACATTCAACAAGGTGTTTCTGACTATACTTTTGTAGAAATTATGGCGTGCCCTGGTGGTTGCATCGGCGGTGGTGGACAACCGATTGAAAGACATGAGGATACCAAGCAGCATCGGATCGACGCAATTTATCAAGTGGATGCCATGATGCCGTACAGAAAATCTCATGAGAATCCGGCGATTAAAGCCCTGTACGAAGAGTATCTTGGAGCACCACTGGGAGAAAAGTCCCATCATTTGTTGCATACCCATTATCGTCCAAGATTAAAAAAATAGAGCTGAGGATAAAAACGGAGATGAGACATTCTCCGTTTTTTGTATGGCTTCAACTGGGAGTTTACTTTGTTGACAAAGGCCGGGGTCACTGTTACAATATAACGCAATACTTGAGAAAGAAGTGTGTAGGTCCATTTTTCTAGGGGGAATGAAAATGGAAAAACATTTAGAGTGCATCAGAGAGGCAAGAAGCCGTATTGAAGGCGTGATTAAAAAAACGCCGCTTATGTATTCCGATTTGTTTAGTGAACTTTCCGGAAACCATGTTTACATGAAACCGGAGAATCTTCAGAAGACAGGTGCCTTTAAAATTCGAGGTGCTTACAACAAAATTGCCCAGCTGAGCGATGAAGAGAAGGAGAAGGGCCTGGTAACTTCATCGGCAGGCAATCACGCGCAAGGCGTGGCTTATGCGGCGAGGGCGCTGGGAGTAAAGGCAAAGATTGTCATGCCCCAAACAACACCGTTCATCAAGGTGGACTCTACCCGGAAATACGGCGTAGAGGTGGTCTTGAGTGGTAACGTCTATGACGAGGCTTATGAAAAAGCGATGGAAATCGTCAAGGAAGAAGGCGCAACGCTGATTCATCCATTTGACGACATGGACGTGATTTACGGTCAGGGCACAATTGGGCTTGAAATTCTTGAAGAGCTTCCCAATGTCGATGCGGTATTGGTGCCGATTGGTGGGGGTGGCTTAATCAGTGGTATTGCACTGGCGATCAAAGCATTGAATCCAAAAGTTAGGGTGATTGGCGTGGAACCAGAAGGGGCACCAACGTTAAAGACATCGGTCAGAAACGGTGCGGTTACAACGCTCAGTCGCGTCGAGACGATTGCGGATGGTGTGGCGGTCAAGAGGGCAGGTGATAAGACCTTTGAAATCGTCAGAGATTACGTAGACGAAATCATTACGGTGTCAGAGTATCAGTTGATGAATGCCTTCTTGATGGCGATGGAAAAGCATAAACTGGTTTGTGAACATGCTGGTGTGCTTTCTTTGGCTGCGGCTGCGGAATTGAGTTTCAAAAATAAAAATGTTGTGTCTTTAATCAGTGGTGGCAATATCGACGTGGTGACGATTTCATCCATGATCAATAATGGTCTAGTTTCCTCCGGAAGGCTTTTCTGTTTTCAAGCGGAGATGCCAGATACGCCGGGTGAGCTTCTTAAAATTGCTCAAGTGCTGAAGGATTTGAATGCCAATGTCATCAAGCTGGAACACAACCAGTTTAAGGCACTGAATAGAATAAAAAATGTGGTACTGGAAGTAACAGTGGAGACACACGGTTATGATCATATCGAACGGGTTAAGCGTGGGCTTAACGACGTCGGTTATACATTGAGACAAGTATATTAGTGGAGGAATGATTATGTCAGCGAGAATAGGTTTTCAGGGGGATATGGGGTCTTTTAGCGAGGAAGCGTTAATCGAATATTTTGGGAACGTGGAACGCTTTAATTTCGCCACCTTTGAAGCACTTGTTGAACAGGTTCTTTCAGGAGTAGTCGAGTACGGCGTGCTGCCTATCGAAAATTCTTCGACAGGGGGCATCAAGGAAGTTTACGATTTACTTAAAGCGAAAGATGTGTTCGTCGTTGGCGAGGTGATTCGACCAATTAGTCACAATCTCTTGGCGGTTGAAGGTACTTCTGTGGACAAAATCAAAAAAGTGTATTCTCATCCACAGGCCCTAGATCAAAGCAAGGTCTATTTGAATGAGTTGAAGGATGCAACGCTGATTCCTTATAAGAATACAGCTTCCAGTGCTAAATACGTCAGCGAGCTGATGGATGGCACGGTGGCAGCGGTGGCCAGTAAGCGTGCGGCAGAGTGCTATGGGCTCAAGATTCTTGAAGAGGATATTCAGTACAACAGCCACAACTACACCAAATTTGTGATTATAAAAAATGAGATTGAAATAAGAGAATCGGCCCACAAGGTCAGTTTGATTATTGAAATCAAACATGAGCCGGGTGCGCTCTTTCAAGC
>JAFGTX010000409.1 GCA_016938815.1 Clostridia bacterium
GAAATGGATGAGGTTGCAAGAGTTTCTGGTATGCCTGAATTATCAAGAAAATCTATTTTCCATGCATTGAATCAAAAAGCGGTTGCTAGAAGAGCTGCAAAGGAAAAAGGACATAAATACGAAGAAATGAATTTGATCGTAGCCCACATGGGTGGCGGTGTATCTGTAGGTGCACATAAAGCGGGTCGTGTCGTAGACGTAAACAACGCGCTTGACGGTGACGGTCCATTCTCTCCAGAGAGAGCGGGTGGCTTACCAGTAGGTGATATTGTCAAGTTGGCATTCTCAGGTAAATACACACATGATGAAATCAAGAAGTTAATCAAAGGCCAAGGCGGTTTGGTTGCTTACTTAAATACAAACGATGGTAGAGAAGTTTGCTCAAGAATCGATGCAGGCGATAAAGAGGCTGAACTTGTATATCAAGCGCTTGCTTACCAAGTTGCCAAGGAAATCGGTGCTTGTGGTGCTGTACTAAAAGGTAAAGTAGATGCCATTGTACTGACTGGTGGTCTTGCTTACGACAAAATGTTAGTAGATTGGATTCAAGAAAGCGTAAGCTCTATCGCAGAAGTAATTGTATACCCTGGAGAAGACGAGATGAGCGCACTTGCAGAGGGCGGTCTTAGAGTCTTGAGAGGTGAAGAGGAAGCTCAAAACTACTAGGGTCTTGCGTAACAAAAGAAGGAGACTTAATGTTGACTGATGATAAAAGAATCCGAATTATAATCGGCCACTATGGTAGTGGAAAAACAGAATTTGCCGTTAACTACGCTATTCAACTGGCGCAACAAGGAAGAAAAGTTGCGCTGGCAGATTTGGATGTAGTCAATGTATATTTCAGATCAAGAGAAAAAGCTGAGCTTTTGGAATCTCTTGGTATCAAAGTGATTAGCGGTGCTCTTGGGCATCATGCTAATCTTGATGTACCAGCTATTTCAGCTGGTGTGCTTGGTCCATTACAAGACGAGTCATACGATGTCGTTTTAGACGTCGGTGGCGACTCTGTTGGAGCTAGAGTATTGGCCAGATATAAAAGCATGTTGACAGACGGAAGTTATGATATGTTTTGCGTATTCAATGGGAATCGTGAGCAAACTGGAACCCCCCAAGGAACAGTTTTCCATATAAACGCCATTGAGCAGCAAACTGGATTAAGAATTACCGGCTTAATCAACAATACACACTTACTCAGAGAAACAACTGTCGAAGATGTGCTTGCTGGCCAAGAAATAATAAGAACAGTATCTGATGAATTAAACATTCCAATTCGCTACACCAGCACATTAGAAAAAATTGCCCACCAATTGCCAGATGATACGGAAGGTGAAATCCTTCCAATCAAAATGTATATGCGTGAGGATTGGATGTAATTCATGGATACTATTCAATAGAATTAATTAAAGTCAAGGAGGGGTGAACATGGCTAAAGGTAAAGTGACGTTCAATGAAGATATCTGTAAAGGTTGTGAACTTTGTACTACGGCTTGTCCAGTGAACATCGTTGTTATGGACAAAAGCAGAATCAACGTTAAAGGGTACCATCCAGCAACTGTATTAGAGATGGATAAGTGCATCGGATGTGCAAACTGTGCTACAATTTGTCCGGACTGCGTAATTACAGTTGAAAGAGATTAATTTAAGGAGGAAACCAAAACATGGCTAAAGTATTAATGAAAGGTAACGAAGCGATTGGTGCAGCAGCGATTAAAGC
>JAFGTX010000410.1 GCA_016938815.1 Clostridia bacterium
AGTCAGTTAGAACCAAAACCGTTTGGGGCTTATATGGCAAGGGGATCAAAGAAAGGCTCTGCCGAACGCCTGATGTTTGCTGAGGTTGAGGGTGAATTTGGTGATTATTTCGATTGGGACTATGCAAAAGCAAAATGTGTGACGCATGCAAGTGGAGAAGTGAAGCATTCGCTCTATTTGTCGATTTACCGGGTAATTGAGCATATTCCTCTTGAACAGTATAAGAATATCTACCTGGTAAATAAGGATGGGTCTACACTGCCTCTGGAACCGGCCCCGTATAAAACGCCTAGTAACTGGAGAGGATATGGACTCTATAAAGAACATTGTCCAGTTCATCCACTTGTTGTCAGTTCGTTGGAACCAAATATGTTGGCGGATTATATCATCAATGACAGAACGAAGAAAATTACCGTTCCTGCAATTATATTCAATGATATTCGTATTATCGACTTCAATGAGAAGGAAGATACTGGCAATATCGGAAGCATGTATGAACGGGATCTTGATCACTTGAAAGATTGTATTGCCACTATCCAGAGCAATAAGGATAAAATCACCAAGACTGTGGATCGTTCCTTTGATACCAAGTTTTCCTATCAGATCATTGATAATGGGTTCTATCTTGCTAGAGGCCATAAAATCATCTTCTACCCTATGCTCTCCCGTGAGCAACTGAAAGAGGTCGATTATGATTGGGGGAAAAGTGCCAACTTTTTCTAGTATCTTGATGGGAAGCGGTATCATCATTACTAAAAGAAGTGCATTGATGATGAGGTTCTGTTTGAGAACCTGAAGAACATTCTACTCCAGCGCTAATGAAGTAATATACATTAATTCGTTGTCCACAAGTATACCTGCAGGGGAGTCTACACCTCCCCTATTTTCCTTGTTAATTCTTATGTAGTGAATGTATAATAGGGTAACACTCGCGTATAAAGGTTCTTTTAATGTTTCATAACAATAAGCAAATCAGTAAGCAACTCCTTATCATCATTTCTCTCATCATCATAAGTTTTTTGGTCGGATGCGGTGCTCAAGAAGAGAAACGTTCTCAAACCATCGATGATGAAGGTATTATCGTTGGTTTTTCGCAGATAGG
>JAFGTX010000411.1 GCA_016938815.1 Clostridia bacterium
ATATCTGCCTCTTCATTCTTGGTGTTAACCGTTCTCGACATGTTGCGGTTAGGTACGCCAAATCTCAATTGATCACTGTCACTAGCGGTAATATCGATATCCCCAGCACCCAGTTCCAATTTAAGCGTCGCCTTTTCAATGCCATTCAAATCATATAAATCCTCAACCACACAATTGCCTTGACCACTTTCCACGCAATTGGTGTTGAACATATAGTTGTAGTCCCTTAAATACAGCTCACTATGCTGTGTACAATAAGCAATGCAGCCGACCAGCAACAGCACCGATAATGCCATCACAGCCTTATTGCCTTGAAAAATCATATTCAGACCCAATATGATTAAAAGTGCCGGCCAAAACCTAAAAAGCAGATGAATATAGGACAACTGTATATAACCACAGCTTCCCGCAATCCAAAAACCGCCGACAACAATCAGAATCAGTCCAAATAGAAAATTGCTGTTATTCTTCATCGTGATCGTCCTTCTCCCTATAAATCAAATAAAATCCGCCTAAAATCAGCAGCATAGGCCAAATCAGATCAAAGTCAAACCAAGGCATAAAGCGTTGCATCAAAGAAAAACTACCCATGATAATCAATGCCGCTCCCAGTAATAACTTCGTCTTTTGCTTTCTTTCGCCACTCTCCTGATGATAGCTTTCATCGTAGTAACCATCTTCATATGGCGTATTCTTTTGGATGGTCTCTTGCGCCGGTCTCTGTGGAATCACAAGCCAGCAAGCCAAATAGGCCACCAAACCCACACCTGAAAACAAGGCAATCAGCCAAATGATACGCACCAGTACAGGATCTATATCGAAATACTCTCCCATACCTCCACAAACGCCGCCAAGCACGGCATTGCGTCTCGAACGATACAGTCTTCTTGCCATTTTAAACGCCTCCGTTTATGTCGTCATCGTCATATTCAATCACTTCATAGTCATCTTCCGGTCTTCTCGGAATAATAATCCATGCCGCAATGTAAGCTAAAAATCCAACACCTGAAAAGAGCAGCAACACCCATATAATACGCATGATAACTGGATCTATATCAAAATACTCTCCTAGCCCGCCACACACGCCTCCAATAACCGCATTGTGACTGGAACGATAAATTTGTTTTGCCATTTTAATACCTCCTCGACCATTTTCTTACCCTCATTCTAATACGAGGGGTTTGCCTTTGCAATGATGATACCATGTTTTTAATTTAATTCTAATATCTTTCCATACATCTTAATCTTTCTTTAATCTTTTCTACAGTAAGCCTTAATTAATTCGCGTTACGCTAGAGGAGTAATAAAA
>JAFGTX010000412.1 GCA_016938815.1 Clostridia bacterium
AACATAGAAATCGTCGCGCGCTTAATGCTTGGCATTCTATATTCTGGCAACTCCATTATAAAATAGCTTCCTGTAGATTCATCGCCAGTAATCTTCTTGACGATTAATGCACTAATAATGATTAAAACAATTGCCAAGAAATACATCGTTGTACCGACCCAAGCTGCATCTCCGAAGAATACCCCTGCAAACAAAGCAATAACCGGCAATTTGGCTCCGCAAGGCATAAATGGCGTCAACATAGCTGTCGTTCTTCGTTGTCTCTCATCTTTAATGGTTCTAGTCGCCATAATTCCCGGAATAGCACAACCGGTACCGATAATCATCGGAATGATAGATTTACCAGAAAGGCCCACTTTTTTGAAGAAGCGATCCATGATAACAGCGACACGAGCCATATACCCGCAGTCTTCAAGCAATGCCAGCAAGAAGAAAAGTACCATAATCAATGGCAAGAATCCGACAACAGCACTTACACCACCGATAATACCATCTAAAAGCAAGGCTGAAAGGATTGGTGAAACGCTTTCACCAAGAGCACCTTCTGCAAAACCATAAAAACCATCAATCCACCCTACAAATGTATCTGCCAGATAGGCACCCAGATAGGTCTGTGATATAGAAAACACCGCCCACATGACAGCAGCAAAAATAGGCAAACCTAACCATTTATGTGCGAGTACTCGGTCGATAGCATCATGCTTTGTTTGTTCCTTACTCATCACCTTTCTCTGTTCAACTTTTGATACAATCTCATTAACAAAGGCATATCTTTTTTTATCCAACGCTTCTACAGCGCTTTTATCCGTCAGATCTGCACTGCCTAAATCAAAAGCCATTTTTTGACCCTTACCTTTTACTTTGACAGCAGCTGTAATCAATTCAACAAGTCCATTGTTACCACTCTGAGTTGAAACAGTTTCTACAACTGGGCATGCCAGCAACTGTGATAACTGGTTACAGTCGATCATCATCTCTTTTTTCTTCGTCAAATCACTTTTATTAAGCGCTATAACGACTGGAATATTCAATTCCAGTAACTGAGTTGTAAAAAACAAACTCCTACTTAAGTTCGTTGCATCAACGATATTGATAATGACATCCGGATTTTCATTTTGAACAAAATCATGTGTAATGCTCTCTTCCGAAGTAAAAGGCGACATGGAATATGCTCCCGGCAAATCCACTACCGTAATATCTACATTCACCTTGTTCAGCGATGACTTAACCGCACCTTCCTTTTTTTCTATGGTAACACCCGCCCAGTTACCCACATGTTCAATTTTACCTGTAATAGCATTAAATAATGTCGTTTTACCGCTATTAGGATTACCTGTTAATGCAATTCTCATTGTACAAATCTCCTTCTCACACTATACTTTTGTTTTGATGTTGAAATTCATTCTCAATATGTATCCAAAAAAAATATGCATAACATATTTTTTATCTGATAATGATACATTTAGCCAGTGACTTATCAATACTGTACCGCGCATCTTTCACCACGATTACAAAATGATCTGAAATAGCCGAAACCATCGTCACACTTTCCCCAGGATAGCAACCTAGCGTAAAAAGAAAATCCTTCATTTCTTCATTACAAGTTTCAATGGATTTAATCGTATAAGGCTGATTGAGCTCTCCACGAATCAATGACCGCTGTGCAGCCTGACGTTTGCCATGATGATGACCATGCTTACCACAACCCATGCCCTGTTTTTTACCATCACATTTCTTCCCAAAGAACCCTCTAAACCTTTCTACACTTTCCATACTTACCTCCATAGCTTCTGATGACATCGATAATCATTCTCATTATAGAGTTAAAAAACGATTTTGTCAATCGTTTAATAAATATACGCTATTACGTCTATGTTTAAGTAATGGCAGTTGTTCACGTACTTCTTCCTCATATCCGAAATTAATTTTTTGGATCAAAATACCTTCTTTTTCATCCATTTCGGCAACCACTTCACCCCATGGATTGGTAATAAGAGAATGACCGTAGGCAACGTAGCCAGCACCCATCACCCGTGCCGGAGAACACAAACCATAATAGACCTGATTGTCCAGTGCGCGCGCCCGTGCTGTCAATTCCCAGTGAGCTGGGCCAGTCGTCATATTGAAGGCTGCAGGAACTAAAATAATCCGCGCACCTTCTAGCGCCATTTTCCGAGCAAATTCAGGAAAACGGATATCATAGCAGATGCAGACGCCCACTTTCCCAAAACGCGTCTCAACAACGGTTGTACCCTCGCCTGCCGTCAACGTTTCGGATTCCATAAATCGAATGCTGCCTTTAACGTCGATATCGAACAAATGGGTTTTACGATGCTTGCCGAGACACGCACCATTTTCATCAAAGATATAAGCGGTGTTGTAGAGTTTTCCCACTTCTATTTCCGGTACAGAGCCTGCAATCAGAAGTACACCATAAGTTTTCGCCCAGTTCGACATACGGTTATAGGTCGCACCGCCTGTCTCTTCTGCATAAGGCCCAAAACAGGCATTGTCGTAAGGACAGTTGAACATCTCAGGTAGTAGAATCGCATTAGCACCTTGTAATACCGCTGTCTGAATCATGCCCTCAGCCTTCAGTAAATTTGCTTCCTTGTCATCGACCACTGTCATCTGAATAAGTCCCAGTTTCATACCTGTCCCTCCATTTTTATAGTGCACTGACGACTTGATTGAGCAATTCGCCAATAGATTGATTGTATCTTAAATACGCCTGATTGTCGTATTTGGTTTCTGATTTATTGATGAGTACGATGCGATCGTTCTGATGATATCGAATCATCCCTGCAGCCGGATACACCACTAGAGATGTACCACCAACGATAAGCACATCCGAGATAGCGATGGCTTTTAGGGCTTCTTCCATCACATTTTGATCTAGACCTTCTTCGTACAAGACTACGTCAGGCCTCACAAGGCCACCACATTTTTCACACTTTGGCACCATGCTTTCAGATGCGATGATATAATTCAAACCATAGGTCGCACCACATGTCTGGCAGTAGTTTTTATGCACGGAGCCATGCAGCTCAATCACGTTTGCACTGCCGGCCATTTGATGCAAGCCATCTATATTCTGTGTCACCACCGCTTTCAATTTACCCATGGCTTCAAGCTTCGCCAGCGCATAGTGGGCTTTATTGGGTTTTGCATCAGGATAGAGCACTTTATCGCGGTAAAACTCATAAAATTCTTCGGTATGGGTCCTGAAAAAGGAATGGCTAAGTATTGTCTCCGGCGGATACCTGTATTTCAATGAATACAGTCCGTCTTGAGATCTGAAATCCGGGATGTTACTTTCCGTAGAGGTTCCAGCACCACCAAAATAAACAATGTGATTCGCATTTTTCAATAGTTCAATCAACTCTGCTTCTGTGTTCATCCCCTACACCTTACCCTTTCAATTTTTTCAAATGTGCCCGAATTTCCTTTTCAAAACCGTTATCCGTCGGACGATAATAACTTGTGCCTACCAAATCCTCCGGCAGATATTGCTGATCCACATAATGATTGGGATAATCGTGGGCGTATTTATACGCTCGACTGTCACTTTCCGTATTGTTGAATTTACCTTTCAGCCCATTGGCCGTCATATCTTGCAAGTAAGCTGGTATCTGACCTGCTCGGCCTGATCTGACGTCTTCGATCGCTTCATTGATACCGACATAGGCCGCATTGGATTTTGGTGCCGAAGCCACATAAGTCGCCGCCTGAGCAAGTATGATACGCGCTTCCGGAAAGCCTACAAATTGTGCTGCCTGAGCGGCATTCAGCGCAACCGCGAGGGCGTTCGGATCCGCATTGCCTACGTCTTCGGAAGCGGCAATCACGATCCGACGGGCGATGAATTTAACGTCTTCACCGCCGACAATCATGCGCGCCAAATAATGCAGTGCCGCGTCCGGATCAGACCCACGCATACTCTTGATAAAAGCTGATGCTGTATTATAATGATTATCTGCGGACTTATCATACTGGACACCACTGGAATACAGACACTCTGTTATGACTGCCTTTGTAATTGGCGTCTTGCCGTTGACTTTATCTGTAGACAGCACCGCCAGTTCTATGGTATTGAGGGCTTTACGCGCATCACCACCCACACGTGATGCCAAATAACTTAAGGTTCCTTCCTCAATTTCCAGTTCGAACATGCCAAGTCCTTTTTCCACATTGGCAATTGCCGCTTCGACAATCCGCACGATATCATCTTCGTTCAAGGATTTGAGTTCAAAAACCGTGCTTCTTGAAAGCAAGGCATTGTTCACTTCGTAATAAGGATTTTCAGTCGTTGCCCCAATCAAAGTCACCGTACCGTTCTCAACGTACGGTAATAAGGCATCCTGTTGTGATTTATTGAATCTATGAATCTCATCGACAAAAAGGATGGTATGTTTTTGACTGAGCGTCAAACTATTTTCCGCTTCTTCGATAACTTGTCTGATGTCCTTGACACCTGCTGTTACCGCATTCAGTTTCGTGAATACCGCATTGGTCGAATTAGCGATTATTTTTGCAAGACTGGTCTTACCTGTTCCGGGTGGCCCATGCAGAATCATAGAGGTCACACGGTCTGAAAGAATCAGCCTGCTGAGCAATTTTCCCTGACCAACCAAATGAGACTGACCGACAAAGGCATCCAAAGTTTCCGGTTTCAATCGTTCTGCTAATGGTGCGTTCTGCTCAATACTTTTATTTTTTACAATATCCAATAAGTTCATACGCTTATGCCATCCTATTTAGTCCAACTTACGGGTCATGACCACCACTCGACTTTCAAGGTTGCCAACACGAATCGGGTCGCTGGTGAACTTTTCTTCGTAACCGCAGTTATACCAGAATTTCAAGCCGTCTTCATTTTGAACTTGAATACCCACTCTAAGGGATTTACCACGGTTTTCCTTAACGATTTTCCCTAAAACTTCGTCTATTTTACTGCCTAGTCCCTGTCTTCTATAATCCGGATGCACAACCAAGAGACCGATGATCCATTCTTTATCCCGTGGATAGTCTTCCACGATATCAATCACCGCCACCATTTCTTCACCATCAAAGACGCCAATGAGATGCTTTTCATCATAGTCCTTGCCCGGCGGCAATTCTGAAAAGAATTCCTCTGTGTCTGCCGGCACCTCTCCGCCAACCAATTCAAAAAAAGTACTGGATGCCTGAAAAAGTTTCAGAACCCCTTCACTGTAGCTTCTATCGATTTCCTTAAATAAATATTCCTTGTCACCGACAGGAATCATCATACCTATTGCCATAATTTTCCACTCCGTTTTCTAAAGTAATTGCATTAAAAATTTCTCGACGACCTCTTTTTTAGGAATCGCCGTACCTTCTACCGTAATAGCCGCTACCGAACTGGCAACGCCCAGTCGGAAGCCTTCCTTATCCAGTAAACCCGAAGCCAATCCGACCGCAATGCCTGCAACCATGGAGTCCCCAGCACCTACGGTGCTTTTGACGATAACCTTTGGTACAGCCTGTCGAATGACGTTTTCTCTCGTAATCCAAAGAGCGCCGTGTTCTCCAAGAGATACAATCATATGCTTTAACTGTTCTGTCAGTAAGTTTCGAGCCGCTTCAATAATCGCTTCCTCCGTATGCAGCTTTTGTCCCACCAATTCCTCTAATTCATGGATATTCGGCTTCACAAGAAGAGGTTCACCCTTGATTCCTTCGCGCAGAGCTTCTCCAGAAGCATCCAGCACGACTTTGCAATTTGCCGCACGGGCAATTTCACATAGTTCTCTGTATATATTCGGTTCGAGCCCTTGAGGAATACTGCCACTCAAAACGACAACCGCCGCTTCACAAACATAAGTCTGGTAAGTTTTCATAAATCGAGTCAGTGCGTCTTTACCGACAGGTGCACCCTGAACGTTCATATCCGTTGTTTTTCCAGTTTTAATTTCAACAATTTTGGTGTTTTTTCTCGTCGATGCTTCCGTCACCGTCAAAGCTTCAGGAATACCAATCTCTGCTAGCGCATGCTGAATATAGCGTCCGTTTTCACCACCGCAAAAGCCAAGCGCCAAAGTACGCTCGCCTAACTGATGAATCATTTTGGATACATTGATGCCTTTGCCACCTGGATCAAGCCGCGATTTGGAAACTGGATTGACACCGTAAGGCACCAAGGTTTCAACATAAATCGTTTCGTCAACCGCAGGGTTGAGTGTTACTGTAATAATCATACAAACTCCTTAATCCACTTTGATATTGATGACATGTTCATTGTTGGCGATGTTCTCTACAATGGTATGCTTGTTTTTTGTGAATCCCGTGTAGAGTTTAAAGACATAAACCATTTCATCTTCTTTGACCGATTTTATTTCAATGTCCCGAACCTGAACCCTTCTGGAATTCATCTGTGCCGTCAATTCGCTGATGAGATCATCCTTGCAACGATCACAGGTTACCGTTAACTTCATCTTGTACTTTCGATTCAAGGCACGATGTTCAAATTTTCTCAACACCAAAATGACAAAGGCCACACCAACCGTCGCAATTACCGATGTCGCATAATAACCAAGTCCGATTGCAAGACCGATACAGGCTACCACCCAAATGGTCGTTGCCGTCGTAAGACCCTTCACAGAACCTTTATCCATGAAAATCGTACCGGCACCGAGAAAACCGACGCCTGTCACAACTTGCGCAACCACACGACCGATATCCGCTTTAAGAGCATTGGCCATGACCGGATTTTCAGCAATCATCTTCACCGTATCCTGAACCATATGAATCTGAATGAGGGAAACCACACAGGCGCCGACACAAACAAGCGTGTGCGTTACAAAGCCCGCGGGGCGATTGTTCATTTCACGCTCAAAACCAATAAAGCCACCTATTAAAATGGCTAAGAAAATCCTGATAAAAATTTCTGTTATCGACATTTTACACCCTCCTCTTTATAGTATATACAACAAAAGGGTGCATTAACACCCTTTTGTTCCTAAGTCATGACTTATATATACTCTAACACGTCACATCATGTACGCTTATAAAATATGAATGGAACGCTGATCGAAATCAATC
>JAFGTX010000413.1 GCA_016938815.1 Clostridia bacterium
GCGGCCATGCATTTGGCCAAGAAAGAATATATTGGCGTTTATACGGTGCAAAAAGATGGCTTTCGATATCTCTTTGAATATAAAAAACCACATTTGATGATGAATATTCATAGAAACGGCAGTTTGTATACGGAGTTCAACACGACAAACGCCCATGTGGAACTGCCAGTTTATTATTTGAATGGGGATATTTATGCGGTCTATTATCTGACGGACTCTGACCAGTTGGTGGTATCAACTTTCGATGAAGTCAATCTCGATAGCGTCGAAGCTTTCTTTGACCAATCCGGCTTGTCGGATTACCTCGCATATGAGGGTGCCTTTGAAGCGGATACCTCTTTGATTTATGAATTTGTAAACAGTGGCTATGAAAGCTTTTACGATTTTTTGAATAGAGTTTAGGATGTGGGATTATGGTTGGCGTTAATCAAGTGACGATGTTGTTTCTGTTGATTGTAACGGGCTATTTCGTTAAAAAAAGAAAAATGGTTTCAGACGTTGTGGTAAAAGATCTTTCGTCTTTGGTAATCAATGTCGCTCTACCGGCCTTTATCGTGACTTCTATGACCTTTGATTTTTCCATGGAAGTGTTGATCAATAGTGGTGTATTGCTGCTGATTTCCTTTTTTGTTTACGCAGGTGCGATTCTGTTTTCTCGCCTCTATACGAGGTTGATTGGCGTAGAGGGTAAATCCCGGGATATCCATCGTTTCATTTGCGTTTTTTCAAATGTAGGTTATATGGGTTATCCGGTAGTCTATGCGGTGTTCGGTGACCTCGGCGTTTTTTATGCGGCCATCTATAATCTGAGTTTCAATCTTTTGACGTGGAGTTATGGTGTGCATTTGCTGGATCGCGAAGGTCGGGAAAACGGCAAGAATGCCCATGTGCCCCTCTATAAACGGTTGCTGAATCTTTTCAATCCATCACTGGTTGCAGTGGTTATCGGCTTTACCCTCTTCTTAACATCACGGAGCTTACCGGCGATTATTTTTGATACCTGCAAGATGATTGGTGCGACGGTAACGCCATTATCTATGATGTGTATCGGATTTATACTGTCAGAAGTCGATACCAGTGATATCGTTAAAGATTATAAAGTTATGTTGACTTCGCTGATCAGGCTGGTTGTGATTCCGATGGTGGTCTTTCTTGCTTTGAAACTGCTGGGCAAGGAAGGTTTCTTGATTACTATTCCGGTCTTGCTTACGGCCATGCCGGCTGCTGCCAACACGGCAATTATAGCTGTGCGCTATAACAGCGATTACAAATTGGCCTCCAAGGCGGTATTTGTTTCGACGCTGATGAGCATTGTGACCATTCCGTTCCTGATTCAGCTACTTTTACGTTAGCAATTGGGAAAGGAAAAACTATAAAAAACGAATAAGGGCTATGCTTTCTCAGTTTGAAAGCATAGCCCTTTTGATTTTCACTGATTTATTTTGAACTCGCTTGTGTTATGTGCTTCAGTTCAAAGGAGAGACTGTCGCCAAGCTGCATCGCCAGTGCGCTGGATTTTGAAGCCGTTTCGATGCCGATGAGTTCGATGCCGCGTTCCATGCGGTAGCTGTTTTGACCGTTCGGAAAGACAATGGCAATGGGGCGCTTGGAAGCGACTTTTTCCAGTTGGCTATAGAAGAGTTCTTCTTCCAATTTGTCCGTAAAATCTGGTGACGATGCCATAACGAGCAGTAGTGGGTGTGTCGTATTGGGTTTTAGGACTTCCAGTAGGGTGAGCCATTGCTTGTAGTCGTTTTTCCTGATGCCGTTATTACGGTTGTTGATTTTCAAAATCGTCGTATTGCCAACACTTTCTTTAGAACAGGTGTCGATGGCAAAGGTGGTCGGATTGATTTCATAATTCGATTTGCCAAAGAGCATGAATTCTTCTAAGCTTGCGACTTTGCTGATGTTTTTTGGTACTTCCCCGCTAAAGGTCGGTTGGAAAACGCCTTTCAAATTATCGATGACGATGGCGCCCGTGTCCTTCAGTAGCGGATCGGTCTCTACGAGGTAGATTCTTTCGATGGTCAGGGGTGTCGATAAGCCGTCTGGGATGACTGCTTCAACCGTTTTCCACCCCTCCCAGCTGACATTTTGCTGGAAGTTGACGGTGACTTCTTTGCCACTGCCGTCTTTTAGTCGTGCTCTTAGCCAGTGGTTGTTACCGTAGTTGCCGAAGACAGAGAGGGAAAGCTTGTCGGGCATATCCTTTAATACCAAGCGCTCGCCAAAATCGATATAAGCCGCTCGCGTCGCATCGCTATTCTTGAAGTTGAATTCCAGTTTGCCGGACATAGAGCCGTCTTCGCCAAATTTAAGGGTGCTGTATTTGCCGGTTACTTCTGCCGGATAAGCGACAAAGCTACCCAGTTGCTCTTCGAAATCGTGAATGAGACGGGTTTCTGTACCGACCACGACGGGTACATAGGTTTCAAGGTCGTGGAAGGAGGCTCTGATGATGCCGCTGCCGTTCTCATTGTTGGCTGTATAGACACCTGCTTCTGTCAAGGTACCTGTGTTGCCGGTCATGAGCCAAGTGATATTTTCTGCCTTAATGGGTGCGTAATAGCCATCTGATGACACGCCGTTTGCAGAGAGACTAACCGTAGCACCTGGCTTAAGTGTCAGGGTCTTTGGCGAGATGCTGAGTGCTGCTATCTCCTTTAGGACGTGGACGCTTGTTTCTCCCTTTGCCTCACCGACACTCAGGGAAAGCTTATGCACGCCAGAAGTGGTTGGGTAATAGGTGTTGCCGACGAAATGGCCTTCGCCTTCTAAAACCGTCCACTGGGCGCCGCCCGCAAGCGTGCTATCTGATAGCCTGTTGTTGCTGATATCGTAGGCAATCGTCGTAAGTGCTACGCTGTCGTTGACAAAGACCCTAGGATAGGCGGGTGAGACATCGATATGGTCGAGTCCGCTAAGTGGGTAGTTGCCTTTAAAGCCGATGGCGTTCTGTACACGACGTTCCTGTCCATCGGAAGGGCGGTTGACGATGGCGTTGCTACCGGTTAATAAATTACGTTTGATCATGGCAGTAGAACCACCGCCATCGAGGTTCACTGCATCTGTTGCGCCGAGTTTAAGCATGATGTTGGCCAGTTCCAGCTGTGTTACGCCTGGATAGGAGGTGCTTCTGCCATCTACGGTGACTAGGAGCACTTCTCTGTTGGCGGTGTAGCCAAGAGCTGTTCGCGGGTGTCGTCCGGTAATGCCGAGGGTGAAGTTATCAACGACTGCGCTGTTTGTTAAGAGTCTTGTGCCAGCACCAACAGAAAAATCAATGGCATCAAAACTGTCATCTGTGACGAAGGTCACTTCATCGAAGAGATTGAAATTATTTTTGATCACGTCAATTTTATTACCGACGGCTGCGATGACATAGCCGTTGTCTGGGATAATCTTTGGTCCACCGTTGAGGGTGATTTCTCGTACTTCACCGTCAACCACCAGCATTTCCAAAATATCGCTGGTGTGGGTGTTGCCTCGAGTTTTAGCCGCCCAGTCATTGTTGAAAAGAATGACTTTGTCGCCGTCGAAGTAGGGCTTGTTGACGTAATCTATCGGGAGCTTGAAGCCCTTTTTCTCTAATCTAAAAAAAGTTTGCGTCCAGTTATGGATCAAAAATTGGCCTGTTTTGGTAATGTTGAAGGACGAAAATTCCGGGTCATTGATCGGTGAGGAATAAACGATGCCATCTTCGACCATAGGACCGATGGTTGTATGGTAATCGTAGTTGAAATAATCCCCGTTGACAGCGCCATAGAGGGTCGGTTCACTTTTAGCGAATTCTGTGAGCGTTTCCCTATTGGAGATGCTTTCATCGGATTTTAATAAGTCCATGGATACATTTGGGTCATCGTAATTCATGCGCAGCACGTTGATGTTGATGAAGCCCTTATCCGTAAAATCGATTTGGTGTTCATATTTGATGCCGGGTGCCAATTGCTCTATATTTTTTTCGCTGGTAATCACTGTGTAATCTGCAAACGATGCCAGTTGGCCTACATACAGCGATACGCCAACGATAAGGAAGATAACGGGTTTTATGTATTTATTCATGGCAAACGCTCCTTTTGTCTTATTATCCTTATCATAGCAAATGGATGTGTTTTTGTGGTTACCAATGTATTAATGTAAGATGACAAATTGTTACAAACCGCTGTATTGGCGCTGCGAAAAAAAATATTAAATAAAGTATTGTATTTATAGATAGACCGTGATATAATCCATTTGTCGTCGAATGTACGGCATAATTTAATATTGGACCTTATCAAGAGAGGTGGAGGGACTAGGCCCTATGAAACCCGGCAACCGGCAGAAGACACGGTGCTAATTCCTACAGTATAACTGGTAGATGAGGAAGCTAGAGGATTATTTAAGCTGCTTCGTCATAAGAAGCAGCTTTTTTTCGTTAAAAGGACAGCAGCGTATGGAAGATATTATCTGAATCAAGCGTCTGTATGTGAGATGTTCTTCTAATGGATCGGGATCAAACAATAGCGATAGGGAACAATAAGCGATGAAAATACAGAAAACAATATTAGGAGGTATGAAAATGAAAAAGAGACTGTTTACTTCGGAATCAGTAACAGAGGGTCATCCAGATAAAATGTGTGACCAAATTTCGGACGCAATTTTAGATGCGATTTTTACAAATGACCCACAGGCGAGAGTTGCTTGTGAAACAAGTGTGACAACAGGTTTGGTACTTGTTGCAGGTGAGATTACAACAAGCTGCTATGTGGATATTCCAAAAGTAGTGCGTAAAACAGTAGAAGAAATTGGCTATACAAGAGCTAAATACGGCTTTGATGCGACTACTTGTGCGGTTCTTACATCAATCGACGAGCAATCAGCGGATATCGCATTAGGTGTAGATGAAGCGTTAGAGCACAAAGAAGGACATTATACAGATGATATCGAAGCAACAGGCGCTGGAGACCAAGGTATCATGTTTGGTTTCGCTTGTAACGAAACACCTGAATTAATGCCATTACCAATCGCTTTATCACACAAATTGGCAAAAAGACTTTCAGATGTTCGTAAAAACGGTACATTGACTTACCTGAGACCAGATGGTAAAACTCAAGTAACAGTAGAGTACGAAGGAGACAAAGCGGTTCGTATCCATACTGTTCTTATTTCAACACAACACGATCCAGAAGTGACAAGAGAGCAAATCCAAGCAGATTTGATCGAGCACGTTATTAAAGCAATCATCCCTGCTGAGTTACTTGATGACGAAACAAGATACCTAGTAAACCCTACAGGCCGTTTCGTAATCGGTGGCCCTCAAGGTGATGCTGGTTTAACAGGTAGAAAAATCATCGTAGACACTTACGGTGGTTACTCAAGACACGGCGGCGGCGCTTTTTCTGGAAAAGATCCAACAAAAGTTGACCGTTCAGCAGCTTACGCAGCAAGATACGTTGCAAAGAACATCGTTGCAGCTGGTCTTGCAGACAAATGTGAATTAGAGCTTGCTTATGCGATTGGTGTTGCTGAGCCTGTTTCGGTATTGGTTGAAACATTCGGAACATCTAAGGTAGAGGAAGAAGTGATTGAAGAACTTGTTAAAAAGCACTTCGACCTTCGTCCAGCAGCGATCATCAGAGATCTTGACTTAAGAAGACCTATCTACAGACAAACGGCAGCATACGGTCACTTCGGAAGAACAGATGTTGAGTTGCCTTGGGAAAAGACAGACAAAGCTGAAATTCTTAGAAAAGAAGCTGGTTTATAAACCTAGCATTTAATTGAATTAGAGTGATGACTAATAGAGCCGATGAGCGCAGTGCGTTCATCGGCTTTTTACGCGAAAAGTGGGCCAATGAACGTGATGGCGTTCATGGTCATTCTTGTTGTGTGTTTTAAAAATGACCGTATTGCGCCAGTCGAACAAACACACGTTTGCCGACTGGGATAAATTTGATATAATGGTGAGAGAAGAAAAAGACTAGGAGATAACATGTCGGTTGAAATAAGAGGCACAGTTGAAGAAATCATTTATAAAAATGAAGATAACGGCTATGTCATTGCGGTCGTTGACCATGATGATATGCCGGTTTACATAAAAGGCACCATCCCCTTTATTTCCGAAGGGGAGTCTATGATTTTTCGAGGTCACTATGTGGTCCATAAGACCTATGGCGAGCAGCTGGAGGTTGAAAGCTGTGAAGTGATTACGCCGAGCAGCGTCGAAGATATTGAACGTTATCTTGCGTCTGGTCTCGTTCGCGGCATCGGTCCTGCGACGGCCCACCGGATTGTAGAAAAGTTCGGAGATGCTGCCTTGGATGTTATCCAGTATAATCCGGAACGCCTTACGGAGGTTGCTGGTATTGGTGGATCGAAAGCTCAGGTGATCGCGGAATCCTTTATCGATCAGCGGGTCGTGAAGAACGTAATGCTTTTTTTGCAGAAATACGGCATTTCTGTGGTTTATGGTATGAAGATTTACAAGCTTTATGGTCAAGAGGCCATTCGACTGATCAGTGAAAACCCTTATTGCTTGGCAGAGGACATCGACGGCATTGGTTTCAAGAAGGCAGATGAAATTGCACAGAAGATGGGTGTGGTCAAAGCTTCGCCTTATCGCCTGTCGTCGGGTATTAAATATGTGCTGCATCAGTACGTAGGCAGCGGTCATACCTTTATCGGAAAAGATCAGCTGACGCTTCTTGCTTCGGAGCAACTGGGTGTCGAATTGGCGACTGTAGAGGGAGTGCTGAGCGACATGATCATCAAGGGGGATGTTTTCTTTACGACTATGCAAGGGCAGAATGTCATCTTTCCGACACAGCTATATGAGGCTGAGAAAGGTGTTTTTACTCAGTTGTTAGCGCTGAATGATGCACCCTATAAACTGATAGAGGACAACTTGGAAAAGCTTATAGAATCCTTTGAGGAAGAGGAGGGTATTGCACTGGATACGCTTCAGGCAGAGGCAATTAAGCATTCGGTGCAGAATGGTGTCATGGTCATCACCGGTGGCCCGGGAACGGGAAAAACGACGATTATTAAAGGCATTATCAAGTTGTTTGAAACATATAACTTTAGTTTGATGTTGGCTGCTCCGACGGGACGCGCGGCAAAGCGTATGACGGAGGCGACACACCGGGAATCCAAGACGATTCACCGATTACTGGAATATGCTTTTGTAGAGGGTATAGGACAGGGTTTCAATAAGAATCAGGACAACCCCCTGGTGACCGATGTCGTTATTATAGATGAGCTGTCCATGGTGGATATTGTACTGATGAACCATCTGCTCAATGCCATTCCGCTGGGGACGCGCCTGATTCTAGTGGGTGATGCGGACCAGTTACCATCAGTAGGTGCAGGCAACGTTTTAGGTGATATCATCCGTTCTGAAATGATTTATACGACTTGGTTGGAGGAAATCTTCAGACAGGGTCAGGAGAGTATGATCGTCACCAATGCCCACCGAATCAATAGGGGGGAAGCGCCGCTACTGAATGAAAAAAATCAAGATTTCTATTTCATTCATCGAAAGAGTCATAAAGACATCGTAGAGACTATTAGGGATCTTTGCTTCGAACGGTTGCCGGACTACTATCAAGTAGATCCCATCAAGGATATTCAGGTTTTGTCGCCCATGAAAAATAGTGACATCGGTACGCTGAATCTCAACAGGGTCTTACAGGAGCGCTTGAATCCTAAAAGTGGCATCAAAGAAGAAAAAGTGTTTCCTTCTCGAACCTATCGAGAGGGGGACAAGGTCATGCAGGTAAGAAACAATTATGAACTCTCTTGGCAATTGGCAAATGGCACTCAGGGCAAAGGTGTCTACAACGGTGACATTGGTCTTATAACTCTGATTGACAACAAGGAACGGGTCTTGGAGGTCCTTTTTGATGATGGGAAACGCTGTCTTTACACCTTCGATCAGCTGGATGATTTGATTCTCGCTTATGCGGCGACTGTTCACAAAAGTCAGGGTAGTGAATTCAGAGTTGTGGTGATGCCAATCAGCTATGGGCCACCGCTGCTACTCAGTCGTAATGTGCTTTATACGGCGATTACCCGGGCGAAGGAATTGGTAGTGCTCGTTGGAGATGAACGTTATCTACACGAAATGATCCGAAACAACAACAATCGAGAGCGTCATTCGGCATTGGGCGAATTTTTTAGAATGTATAGGGAGGAATTGGAGCTGCTAACCTAGAAATAACCAATATATGGTATTTTGGAGGTCGAGTATGAAAAAATTTCTCTTGGAATTACTTTTTCCTGATGGTGTAGAATGTGTCTTGTGTGATCGCTTGATTGATCACCAGCATCCCTTTCTATGCCGAGAATGTTTGTCACAATTTGATTTTATCTCGGGGAAAAGCTGCGATGGTTGTGGTAAAATTTTACCCCCTATGTATGATGGTGCCTTTTGCTCAGAGTGCATGGCACATGATCAACCCTACAAGCGTATGATTGCATGCGTGACCTATAATGATTTTGCAGCAGAAGCGGTTTGGAAATTCAAATACCATCACAAAAGGTACATTGGCAGGATGATGGGACTTTGTATGGCTGATTTGTTGAAAGCTACTTATATTGAAGACGTAGACATCCTTGTTCCTGTACCGATTCACAACAGCAAAGAGACGGTGAAAGGCTATAATCATAGCGCCATTGTCGCCAAAGAAATGGCAAAGATTTGCGACAAGTCTTGCTTTGAAGATTTATTGGTTAGGACGAGGGCAACTCGGCCGTTAAAAGACTTGACGCGACAAGAGCGATTTAAAGAGCTAGAAACAACTTTCCGTGTCAAGGAAGGCTATGAAGTCTTGGCACCTGCTGGGAAAAGAATTCTGCTGATAGATGATATATTTACAACGGGAACCACGGCCAGAGCCTGCTCAGAGGCACTCGTAGAAGCGGGATTCACAGACATTACGGTGATGACCTTTGCAACGGGTCTCTTGTAGCATATTTGACTCAGTATGTGTTATACTATAAGTAATAAAGGAACCAAGGAGGACGAGATGGGAGAACTTAAAAATTGTAAAAAATGCGGAAGAATGTTTTCTGCTGAGAATGGACAGCTTTTTTGTTCAAAGTGTAGAACGAACGATGAAGACGACTTTAAAGTTGTAAGAGAATATATTTATGATAATCCAAACAGCACGGTGCACGACGTACACGAAGCTACTGAGGTTTCTGAAGAAAAAATTCTGAAATTTTTGAGACAGGGGCGCTTGATCCTTAAAGGCGAAGGTGTTGGTCTCGAATGTGAACGTTGCGGCAAATCCATCAACACTGGTCGCTTCTGCGATAAATGCGCACATGAATTGAAATCAGGTTTTCAACAGGCATTTGGTGGTGAAGAGAAAAAGGAAGCTCCGGCTTCAAATGCTAAAAAAGGTGCAGGCATGCATATAAAAAAATACTAATTAAAACTAAAGTTATCCTCAGGGATGCCGATAATTATAATAAGAAATCGGCTGAACTGGGGGTTTTTTTATGAGGATTAATAGTAGTCAGAACGTTCAACAAATGCTTAAAGCATATAACAAGAACGTATCTAAGGTTAAGGAAACAGAGAAAACAGCATTCAAATCAGACAAAATTGAAATTTCCGAATCTGCAAAGGATTTTCAAGTCGCAATGAAGGCATTTTCAGATCTTCCTGAAGTGAGAGAAGAAAAAGTAGACGATCTCAAGAAGAAGATTGCGGATGGAAATTATCAACCTTCAGCTAAGGACATCGCGAAGAAAATGTTAAGTGACATGAAGACAAATAATGTGGGGTAATGCCGAGCCCCGATTATTTGTCTTATCCATTGTAGGCAGAAATTAGAATGATGTGGAGGAGTAGATGACATGAGAGAATTAGTGTCCACACTTATTTTGACTTTGGAGAAGGAAGAACAGATATACAAGGATGTATTGGAACTGGCAAAGGAAAAGAAAAGTGTGCTGGTTGATGGAAAAATGAAAGAATTGGAAGCTATCACGAAGAAAGAACAGAATTATGTGGTTTCTCTGATTAAGGTAGAAGAGGCGAGAGAGAAGACGGTTCAGGCATTGCTTAAAGAATTGAATGTCTCGTCAGTTGAAAGCATTGCTGAATTGATGGGCTTGCTATCGGATGAAGAAAAGCTTGCGGTTGGTAGTGCTAAAAGATCATTGCAGCATGTGCTGAAATTTGTAGATATTGAAAATCAGTTTAATCAAAAGTTGATTCAACAATCTTTGGATTTGTTGGAATTGAATTTAGAGATCTTTACCGATTATTCGAAATCAGGTACGAATTATCAAGGTAGCGGTGTAGATCAAGACAAAGAGAAGAAAAGTATTTTCGATGTCAAAGTATAGGGATAGAAAATTTATTGCAAGGATGCACTTAATTAAGGAGTGTAAAGTATGTCATCATCATTTTTAGGACTAAATATTTCCCTTTCGGGATTGTTTGCCAACCAAATGGCGCTAAGTGTGACGTCTCACAACGTGGCCAATGCGAATACAGAAGGTTATTGTCGTCAAAGATTGGACATGACCCAATTTAGACCGGATATGGTCGCGGGTCTTGGGACGCTTGGTGTCGGTGTTGACGTTACTGCAGTCCAGCAAATTAGAGACGAATATACAGATGCCAAACTAAGAGACGAAACCTCTATGCTTGGAGAATGGGCTGCCAGAGCGGATACCCTAGCTCAAATAGAGGCGATTTTCAACGAGCCATCCGACAGCTCCATCACACAGTTGATGGAGGATTTTTACTCAGCTATTCAAGAGCTCAGTGTCAATCCTGAAAACTTGACGGCGAGAACTTTGGTAAGACAGAGTTCCATTGCTTTAACGGATGGTGTTAATAGTATGTCTACATCCTTAAAGGAATTGCAGACGGATTTGAACTATGAATTCAACAACGCGGTGGAAGACATCAACCGAATTGCCGAAGAAATAGTAGGCATGAATAAGATCATTTACGAGTCTGAATTAGGGGTCGAAGGCAAAAACAACGACGTCAGAGATCAAAGAAACGTGTTGATTGATGAACTTTCAGAATTTGTAGAAGTGGATTATTACGAGGACAACGAGGGACGTTTCCATTTGTCTGTTGGTGGTCATCTTTTGGTATCTCATTTTAGAGCGGATTCCTTAGAGGTGACGCAGCGTTCTTCTGACGCTAAAATAAATGAAAATGATGCAGATCAGCTGTATGAAGTACGTTGGTCTGATGGCAATAAATTAGTTTCCGGATCAGGAAGGTTAAAAGGCCTTCAGGATATGCGGGATAATATTGATGGAGATTATAAAGGCATTCCATACTACGTGGATCAATTAGACAACTTCGTCGATACCCTTTCTGCTGAGATGAACAGAATTCATCAAGAGGGTTATGGTTTGGATGGAAGTACCGGCGTTGCCTTTTTCACCATCGACGGTATGAGTACCGAAGAGTTTGAAGACTATTTAAGGACAGAAGGCCTTGATGGTGGTGCTGGTGTCGATGTCACCAGTGCGGTGCTTGATGGCGTGACTGAGGACATGGATTTTGATGAACGGTCAGAACTGATTCGAGACAACATGGATGCCATCCTAGCAGCCAATGAAGCTTATGAAAATAAATCGATCCGCCTTGTAGGAGACCAGTATTTGGTTGTCGATAAAATCAAGGCAGATCAACTTAGCATTTCTTCGGATATTTCAGATTTAAACAAGATTGCTTCTGCAGAGACGGAAGATGAAGAGCCTGGAGACGGCAGAAATATGCTGAATTTGTTGAACACCCGTCATAATGTTAAGCTGTATGACTGGGGTGCACCTGAGGACTTTGTGAAGTCACTGGTTTCTAACTTAGGTGTTGATGCCAACCAAGCGAATAATGTGGTCAGTAATCAAGAGTTGTTGGTCAATTATTTTGAAACAAAGAAAGAATCGGTTTCAGGTGTTTCGCTAGATGAAGAGATGACCAATATGATCAAGTATCAAAATGCTTATAGTGCAAATGCACGTATGACCAACGTTTTTGATGAAATGTTGGATTTGGTTGTTAATAGATTAGGTACCGTAGGACGATAGGGAGCAGGTGACAGATTATGAGGATTACGAATAATTTACTCATTCAGAATATGCTGTGGAATATGAATAATAACCTTGTTTCTATGAACGAACAGCAAACACAGCTTGCAACGGGTAAAAGGATTTCAAAACCTTCTGATGACCCGGTTGGAACGACACGCGTGATTAAAGTGAAATCGGATATCGCTGAAAACGAACAATACAAAGAAAATGTTAGTGACGCACAGTCGTGGTTGGATGTCAGCGAAAACTCCCTCATGGACACGAAAGATATTTTACAGAGAATCAGGGAGTTGGCTGTTCAAGGCGCCAACGATACCTATACCGATGAGGAGACCGACAAGATTGCTAATGAAGTTAATCAATTATTGGAAGAACTGATTGTTAACGCAAATTCAACTATGGCAGGTCGATATCTATTTTCAGGTTTTAAAACGGATACAGAATTGATGAATGAAGATGGCACCTATAAACTTGATATCACATCAGAGAAATTAAGCGACTTTGAAGCGATTGCTTATGAGATTGCGGTAGGTGAATATCTGGAGGTTGGTACAAATTACCTAGATGTCTATGGCATTGTACAAAATGATACAGCGCTTATGGACGCCTTTATATTTGATACTAAAAGTACGGGCAATGTTCAGTATGCCGAAGCGACAGGGGATGCAGCGACGCATTCGAAAGCCCAGTTTCCCTTTAATTACAAACAAGACTTGCAAGCGGCGACAACAGAGGTAACGCTAGATGGCGTAACATACACTTTGGAAGCCTCAAAATTGACGGGTAGAATCACCCAGTCTGAATTCATAGAAATTCTTTCGGATGCAAAACAGACGCTTCCAGCGCCTCCGGGACCACCGGCACCGACACCGACTTTAGGTGATGTAGCGGAAGTCTATTATGTGGCATCTGATGATCCGACCAATACGGCTGGTGAACTAGTCATAGAAGCGAAGGCCTTTGGCCCGATAGTGATTGATATTTCAAATATGATTCCGGCAGCGACAACGCTCAGCTATGATGCGGCTTTGCCAGAAGTGGTCAACGGTGTTGCAGAGAGCGTTCCTGTACATGGAAAAATTGAAGGCTATTTTGATTATAGCGTGAATCTTACTTCGGATAAAGATTTAGCCTTTACCATGGGTGGAATAACCTATAAGGTGGATACATCTGAATTTGATGGTACACTGACTGAAGCGGATTTTCTGGAATTAATTGATAACGCATCAGATAGTGCTGGCAATTTACTGAAGGATTTTGTCAACGTCAATTTTGCATCTAAATTTGGCACCGTTGGCGTATTAACGTTAGAGACCAAAGTGCCATCTACTAGTACAACTTTGATAAAGGATAATGGGAATGCTTTCCCAGATTTCCCTAAAGTGACGGCTGGGGTAGATGGAGATGCGGGTGTAAGAGCTAGAATCAAAGGTGGCATTGATATCACCCAAGATATCTCAGGTTCTGCAGTTGGTGATTTGTCCTTTACAATTGCTGGGAAAACCTATAGTGTAGACACGAGTACGATGGATGGCACACTAACTTCGGATCAAGTGTTGACTCTAATTGAAAATGCGAAAGATGCTAGTGGCAATCTGCTAAAGGATGCAGCGGAAGTAACTTATGTGAATGTATCCAATCCGTATGAGCTTGTTATAGAAGCCAGGACACCAGCGGATGAGGTTCCAGAACTTGTTGACAACAGTGCTTTATTCGTGACAGGACCTTATTTAAGAGAAGGACAAGCTATTGAAGAAAATGCTTCGAGTGTTAATGCAAAATTGGAAGGTCCGATTGACCTTACTAAAGATATTTCTGCAGGAGCAGCTGACAGTTTGTCATTCACCTTTGGAGACGAAACTTATACAGTCAATGTGTCCACGATGGATGGTACTTTGAGTGAAGAGGATTTCTTGAATGTTATCGAAGCAGCAAGTGACGGTCTAGGTGGCACGTTGAGTGATATAGCCTATGTTAGCTTTGGTAACGATGCGAATCCCTATAACCTAATTATTGAAGCGAAGAATCCAGATTCCTATTCGCCAAGTGCTGTGGATGCCAATGGGCTCTATATGGGAGGTACAACCTTAACTGATGGCGTCGCAGATATCGATCCAGTGACGACAAAAATTACTGGCACTTTGGATATAGAAAAGGACATCACGGGAGCAACATTGAGTTATGCTATTGGTGGTGAGGTCTATACTGTGGATACATCTACCATGGATGGTACATTGACACTTAATGATATTCAATCCTTAATAGAAAATGCGCCTGGTGGTGGTGGGGGGATATTGAGTGACGTGGCAACGGTAACAGTTAATACGACACTGAATCCCTATGAATTTATCATTGAAGCAAAAGATGCACTGGATGATACAACGGTTGAAATCATAGATACCGGTAATATATATGTAAAAAGTCCTTATACCATAGGTGTAGGGACGGTTGAACCTATAAAAGCTAAGATTGAGGGTACCTTTGATTATAGTGTGGATATTTCGGGAGAGTCGTTGACCTATACGGTAGATGGGACAACTTATACAGCAGATTTATCCAGTATGGATGGTACTTTGACAGAAGCTGAATTTTTAGAAGTTCTTAAGAATGCTTCGGATGGTTCGGATGGTAAGTTGAGCGATTGGATGACGGTATCCTTTAGTTCGGTATCGGGAACAACGGGCACGTTGACCATTGAGCAGAAGACAGGCGCTGATGCGGTCGTTTCTGCAGGTGGGACTGTTGTTACAACGCCGACGGGTTATTCTGTAGCGCCAACCCTTACAGATGGCGTGGATGGTGTCATTGATACCAAAGCTATTGTGACCGGAACGGCTAAGATAACAGATGAAATGTTATCGGATCCTGTAACGGGTGTAGGGACTCAATCCTTTGTCATTACCTACAATGGAGAGACGGAGCGTATAGATATAGATTTATCTGAAATTAATACGACAGAAGAATTAAAAGCGGCTATTGACTTGGAATTAAAGACAACCTTTGGTGACGACGGTGGTTCGCCGCCAATTAACAACGTAACTTTTGATGTTGTTTTTGACGGTAGCAATGATGTGATTCAGTTTACAGCTGCAGGTAGAGATGATGGTAGTCAAGTATCTTTGAAAGTGGATGTCATCGTGTCGTCTAAGCCAAAATTAATGAAGGATATAGAGGATTTCACAACTGCTTTAACCAATAAAGATGATGAGGGTATCAATGAGTTTATCGGGAAATTGGATGAGCATTTAGACAATGTCTTATCGGTACTAGCGGGCATTGGTGCAAAAACAAACCGTTTAGATTTTGTTGAAAATAGGATTGACGATAATAACTTATCCATGACGGAGATTCTCAGTAAAGTTCAAGATATTGATTATGCCGCAGTGACTATCAAATTTAAAAGTTTAGAAAGTATCTATAAAGCTTCTTTATCGGTTGGCGCCAAAGTAATACAGCCAACATTGATTGATTTTCTCTCATAATAATGGGTAAGGATAGTATGTAGAGCGAGTGGAGGTGTTCGTATGAAACTGATGATTAGAAGTCAGCCCGCTATTTTAGCCTGGGAAACTAAGAATGCTCAGCAAACAACACCTTCTATGCCCAAAGAACCTCTTAATTTAGAAATTGAAGAACCACAAATGGAGATGGAAACGACGAAATCGGTTATCCATATCGATCAAGATCAGTGTTTTAACGAGTCTGGATTGAAGAACAACAGTGCCTTTCTAGAAGACATGGTAGCACGCAGCAAGCAAGCGGTCATGGAAGGTATCGCGCATCGGGTGGAGGAAGGTAATCAGATGATGGCCATCGAGACTGGTCAGGATGCCATTGCAGAACAAGCTTCTTACAATGCGTGGGAACGATTTTATCATGAATTTGGGCTGGTAACGATGCCTATGAGTCGGCCGATTATTACGGTGGAAGAGGGCGATGTCAGTTACAATTTCAAACGGGGTTCTGTACGGGTGCTCAATGGGCCTTTCCAAATTGATCGTGGGACCTATGAGCCTGGAAAAGTTGAGTATTACATGAAACAAAAAAATTCAATTACAATTACTCCTGTTGGAGATGAGGTAGATATAACTTTATAGTATGGAGGCGTTTAAATGGAATTAAAAACAAGTGGCTTTGGTGTAATTAGTTACTCAGAAGAAGATATCGTTCAATTTAATGCGGGCCTATACGGTTTTGAAAGCAATAAGTCTTTCTTGTATATCCCAAGCGAGGATAGCCAATTTCAGTTCAGTTGGTTACAGTCTATCGATGATCCAGATTTGGTATTCATTGTGACAGACCCCTTCCTATTCGTTGAAAATTACGATTTCAATTTAGATGAAGACGTGGTGGATCAATTGAAAGTGGAAAAGCCAGAGGAATTGTGCATCCTTTCGATTGTAAATATAGGAGAGGAAGTAGAAAAGACAACCGTGAACATCAAGGCGCCAATCGTTATCAATATTGGTACGAAGGTCGGCAGACAAGTGATTTTGACGGAAGAATACCCTTATAAGTATTATATTTTCAATAAAGAACTTAATGAAGGGAAATAGTATATGTTGATTTTAACGCGTAAAAAGGATGAGAGTTTAATAATTAACGGTAATATTGAAATACAAGTCGTGGCGCTTGATGATGGCAAAGTGAAGCTTGGGATCAGTGCACCGAAGAGTGTTGAAATACACCGTAAGGAAATTTTTGAAAAGATACAAGAGGAAAACAAGTCTTCAATCATCCAGAAAAAGAATCTGGATGAACTGAAAAAATATATGAAAAAAGAGTAAAGTATTTTTATCGTTTGACCGATAACTATTATGTATACCACAATGGTCTCTACGGCCGAGAGATTGTTGTTGGCTATAAATGTCAAAATGGCAAGGATGCCATTGATTTTTCTTATTTTTATTCAAGGAGGAAGAGTTATGAGAATTAATAACAACTTAATGGCGATGAACACTCATCGTGCGATGAATTCAGTATTGGGCTCTCAGTCCAAATCAATGGAAAAATTATCATCAGGTTATAGAATCAACCGTGCTGGCGATGACGCTGCTGGTTTAGCTATTTCCGAAAAAATGAGAGGCCAAATCAGAGGTTTGAACCAAGCTTCTAGAAACTCTCAAGATGCTATCTCAATGGTACAAACTGCTGAGGGTGCATTAAACGAAACTCAAAACATTCTACAAAGAATGAGAGAGTTAGCAGTACAATCTGCCAACGATACTAACGTAAACGCTGACCGTGATGCGATTCAAAACGAGATTGACCAGTTAGCTACAGAAATCACTAGAATTTCTACTACAACTGAGTTCAACACTCAAAAATTATTGGATGGTTCATTACAAAACGTTCAGTTCCAAATCGGTGCTAATGAAAGCCAAAACATGAGAATGTCTGTTGGTGACATGAGTGCAGCTTCGCTTAAAGTCGTAACAGATTCTGTTGTAATGGGCGAACATGGTGATGCTATCACTGATGTTGAAGCAGATCTTGACTTTGATATCGAAAATGCTGTATTGACTGCAACTTCAGGTGGCGCAGTAGCTGCTAAGTTAAACGCAACTGCAAGTGGCGTGACTACTACTGGTTTTGTACCTGATATTACTATGCAATTTGCTGAAGGTGTTTCAAACCCTAACAGCGTAACATTCAATGGCGCTAACGAAATCGCTTTCTCTACAAGTGGCGACATTAACTGGGATCAATTGGTTATCTCAGGTGTGGCTTCAGGTAGCGCAGGTATTACTATTTCGAATAATGGTGATACATTGACTATTGATATTGTAGTTATTGCTGCAAGTGGCGCGGCTGGTACAACTACTCATACAATTTCTGATGAGATTCAAGCGAATTCAGGCGGTGGCTACGTATACGAAGCTCACGGTATGAAATTTGAATTGACAGCGGAAGATTTCGCGTTATTAAGTAGTGGTGGCGATGTAACAATCAATTTTGCAGCATCTGGACTTGGTGTTTCTGGTTCGGTACTTGACGTAACTGGTGATGTTGCAACAGCAAGTAATTTCAAGAATAATAACCTTACTGGTTCAGGTAGTACTTACACTGCATTTGCAACTGATATTACGTTTACTGAATCTGATCCACAGTTTGATGCAGCGATTACAAACATCAGAATCTCTGGTGCAAACCTGTACGATTCAGGTGGTACAATTACAGTAACAATTTCAGGCGCAAATGGAACCATTTCTTCAGATGTATATACTATCAGTAGCGGTGGTAACTGGTCTGGTAACACATTCACTTACGACAACCACGGGGTATCATTTACAATCAATATTAATCATGCTTCTGGATTCGCTGTGGATCAAGACGTAACTTATGCTGCTGAGTCATACACTGTAGGTAATGCTAACCCATTAGCTTTTACAATTACTGATGATGCGGGCACAGATATTAACCTAAGCGTAACAATGGACGCTGGCGAATACTCACTTCAAGATATCGCAGACGCGATCAATGCAGCGGGTTCTGGATCTGCAGGTACATTTGGATCTGATATTGCTGTTGTGGACAGTGGTACAATCAAATTGAGATCACAATCCACAGGAGCAGATTCTATTATCAACGTTACTGCAGCTGGTGGTTTCTCAGGTATCTTCGATGCAGCGAAAGACGGTGCTGGTGCTGACACTAGTATCAAGTTAACACTGACTATTGATGGAACAGAGACAATCGTTCAGTCAGGTATTGCACCTACTGCAACTTCTGTAACATTTACTGAATCAGGTGGCGCAACTGCTACATTCACTTTAGCAGGCAACATCAATTTAGATAACATTGACATCAGTGATGAATTCAGCGCTTCGTCAATCACTAGAGAAGTAACTGGTATTGATATTTCTTCTAGAGATGCAGCTTCTTCAGCGATTACTGTAATCAACAATGCGTTGACTACTGTTTCTACTGAAAGATCTAAGTTAGGTGCTATCCAAAACAGACTTGAGCATACAATTGCTAACCTTGATACTTCTGCCGAAAACTTACAAGCATCAGAATCAAGAATTAGAGACGTAGACATGGCTAAAGAAATGATGGAATTCACTAAGAACAACATCCTTCAACAAGCTGCTCAATCTATGTTGGCACAAGCTAACCAAGCACCTCAAGGCGTGCTTCAATTGCTTAGATAGTTAAGTAATGTCTAGGGTTGATAGGATTCCTATCAACCCTACTTTATTATTAAGATAAAATTTTACATAGAGAGTGGTTTGGTAGCGGACGATTGTCTATATGAAATTTTTAAACATAGAAAGGGGCGTGAGGAGCGAAAGCTCCATTCTTATGAGAGTATTATTGAATAGCAACGAGTTTATGCAGGTGGATAGTGGCAATTTGAGTTATTTTTTTGAGAAACTGGCACTCATCAATCGCTTATTTTCTGATTATAAGATTTATTTAGAGTGTGATGGTGAGGTTGTTGAGGATGACTACAATGTCTATCTTTCCAAAAACATCGGCCAAAAGGAATACCTTTATATTAAAATTTTTGATGAATTTGACAACGCTGTCAACATGACAGAAGTATTGACAGAAGCATTGACGATTTTAGAAAATGACATACTTCAGCTCGCAGATGAGTTCTATCTCAACGACTCATCGACTCTATGGAATGCTCTGATAGATGTTCTTGGCGGTTTGGATCGCGTATTCTCCATGGTAGATATCACGTCTCATACGATGACCAAGGAAGTGAATTTTACACAATTATTCGAGGGAATCAACGCTTATGTGTCAACCTTGAATGAAAAGTTTCTCTTATTGACGGATTACATGAAGATAAAGGATACGGTTGCCATTGCGGACATGCTAAAATGGGAGGTTGCGAAAACCTTAGAAGCCATGAACAACTTATTTGCAGACGTTTTAATGGGAGGTAGTTATGAAGAATAGTAACGCAATCATTTTGAAAGAACAACATCCTAATATTTATAAAGCGGTTATGGAAATTTCGACTGAACATTCTCGCTACCATGTGACCAAAGAAAGCGACAATCTTGTGATTGAATATGAGGGTGTGGCGCGTCATGTCCATAGTAGTTATTCAGTGGATTATGAGTGTGAAGTGATTTTTGGAGACCATGATGATATCGATAAATATGAAAAAGTGATTTTTTTAGGCGTCGGCCTCGGTCATCAAGTGGATTACTTGGTTAATCATTATAAGAAAAAAGATATTTTTCTTTATGAGCCAAATCTAGAGGTTTTTAATGCGTATTTGGATACAAAAGATATACCATATAAATGGGTTAAAGGTATTTGTGTCGGCCCTGCGGAAGGCGGCATTGTAAGGTTTCTAGAGACTATAGTTAGAAACAATAATGAATCTGTCTTGATTATAGAATTGCCAACTTATAAAAATATTTTTAGAGAAGAAGTCGAACGATTCTACTCGATTTTTCAAAAAGCAGTTGGTGAAAAAAGACGTAACATTCACACCAACTATGCTTTTCAGAAAAAGTGGATTGCTAATAGTTTGATTAATTTTTGTGATGTTATAGACACGCCTAATTTCATGGACCCATCTATTACCATGTTTAAAAATAAGCCCGTCATCATTGCGGCTTCAGGGCCTTCTATTACCGATGAGATTGATAATCTCAAAAAAATTAAGGCAGAGGGTTTGGCCTATATCTTTGCGGTGGGTTCCGCTATTACTATTTTAATGAAGCATGGTGTGAAACCAGATGCAACTTTTTCTTATGATCCCGGTGAGACGCAACATTTAAATCATGATATTTTAAGAGAAAACAAAATTACTGATATTCCTTTGGTGTTTGGTAGTTCGGTAGGAACTAAGGTTGTCAATCAATATCCAGGCCCCAAAATTCATATGGTTACCACACAAGATACAACCGCTTTTTATTATCTGAATAAAAATAAGGCGGAACTGATGTCTGATGCACCCTCTATTGCGGTTATTTGTTTGCAGCTGGTATCAAAATTGGGGTGCAATCCAATTGTATTCGCAGGTCAGAATTTGGCTTATAGAGACAAAAAATGGTATGCAGAGGGTCAAAGAAAAGGTTATGAGCGACTTAATCAGGACAATCAAGCTCAAAATAACATATTTACAGTGACCAACGTTTATGGAGAAGAAGTGAGCACAACAGGTTCTCTGTTAAATTTCAAGCAAGCTTTGGAATTTGTCATTGCAAGACATAAGGGTCCGGATTATTTGAATACGACCAAATACGGTGCACAAATTGAAGGAACCACTTATGTTGAGTTGGATCAAATCATAGAAGAGCGTTTGACGGTGCCAGTGGTTGATCCGGACTGGTATAAGAAAATCCCTTACGAGTCTTATGGGGTAGACCAAATCAAAGAGAAAAATGACATTATGTTCCAAGCGATGCCAAAGTTTGAGCAGACGGTGGTTGATATTCAAAAGGGTATTAAAAAACTGGAACGACTGATTAAAAATAACAATATGAAACAGGCGGAAAAATCCTTTAAGGACTTAGACGATCTGTTCGATCAATTGAAAAAGAATAGAATTTATAATGTTTATATTGTTCCGATGAACCGCGTGCATTACGAAAAGTTGGGTAGCGAAATTGCACGGGCGAAAGCCAAGAGTGTCGATACGGCCAAAGCAAAGATGATGTTAGAGTCGTATACAAAGTACATTAATATTTGCAAAGTGGATTATATGAAGCTTAGACCGATACTTTTCAAATTCATTAAGCATCTTCACAACATTTTAGGTTTACTGGAGAAAAAGCAGCAAGCACGAAGTCAACAAGCCTAGTGGGGGTTTTATGAGTCAATTGAGAAAGCATTTAAAAAGAACACTAGGAACACGCCTCCGGTCCGCGGTGGCACGGCGAAAATTGGGGCAGTTTGGTGAGGGTATTTTTATTGAAAAAAACGTTCAATTTATGCGTTATCCTCAAAACATTACCATTGGCGGAGATGTTATTTTAAAAGAAGGTGCTAAGATTTGCCCCTGTAATGAAAAAGCAAAAATTAGTATAGGGGAGCGAACTACGATTGGCTACCACACCTTTCTTTTTGCATCCGAACACATATCGATTGGGTCTGACTGCATGATTGCGCCTTTTGTGTACATTGTCGATAGCGATCATCGTACAAAGAAAGGGATCAACATGAACTTACAGGGCAATGAAACGGCGCCCATTCATATTGGTAATGATGTATGGATTGCCAGTAATGTTACTATCTTAAAAGGTGTTACGATTCATGATGGAGCTGTAATTGCAGCGAATTCTGTAGTGACTAAGGATGTACCATCCAATAAAATTTACGGTGGAACGCCGGCAAAGGAGATTGGGGAAAGAAATGAGTAGAATTGGAGCAATTGTTTTATCCAGATATTCTTCCACAAGGCTTCCGGGAAAAGCTTTGATGGAAATAGAGAACAAGAAAATCTTGGAGTATATTATCGAACGTCTACAGACGGTTTTACCACTTCATGATATTGTCATAGCGACATCAGACGAAGATTCGGACAATCAGATTGAGTGTTTTTGTCAAGAACGCGGCATTCGCTGCTATAGAGGTGATTTGGATGATGTGGCAAAACGGTTTTACGATGCCGCAAGGTTTGGTGGATTTGATTACGCGATTCGTATCAATGGAGACAACGTTTTAATAGATACGGATGTTTTAAAAGATATGATTGATATATGCAAAACGAAGGCCTATGACTTTCTTTCCAATGTCAAAGGCAGAACCTTTCCAAAGGGTATGAGCGTTGAAATTGTCAATGTGCCTTACTATGAAGCTTTGCTGGATGTCATCGAGACTTCGGACTATTTTAAAGAACATGTGATGGTGTATCTGTATGAACACGGATCGCAAGAAAGGCATTATTATTACATGAATACAACTTTTCCTGAGGCTGCAGGCATCCAGTTTGCGCTGGATACAAAGGAAGATTTTGAGAATATACGGCGTATTATTTCTAAGTTTAAGAGACCGCACTTTGAATATAATATGAAGGAAATCTTTGAAATCTGGAAGGAGAATACTTGTGACCATAAACTTTAAAGGTAAGCATGGCCCCTTGTTGATTGCTGAAATCGGTGGTAATCATGAAGGGGATTTTGAGTATGCCAAGAGATTGACGCAATTGGCGATTGATACAGATGTTGATTATATTAAATTTCAACTTTATAGTGGTGATACATTGGTTTCTTCCGTGGAGAATCCAGATAGGAACAAACATTTTAAAAAATTTGAATTGACTAAGGCGCAAAATATTGAATTGGCGGAGATGGTAAAGGCTGCTGGTATTGGTTATATGGCGTCGGTGTGGGATGAAGAAGTATTGTCGTGGATTGATCCTTACATGGATATTTACAAAATTGGAAGCGGTGATTTGACGGCTTTTCCGGTGTTGAAAACAACGAGTCTCTATCGCAAACCGATGATTGTCTCGACGGGTCTTTCAACAGAGGGTGATGTTTTAGAAGTGGTAGATTACATCCGTTCATTGGATGATTATTATAAGTCAGAGGATAGTTTGGCGTTGTTACAGTGTACTAGCATGTATCCGATTGCCATGTCGGATGCCAATCTTGACGTCGTTCAGCGCTTAAAAGATCTGACGGGTTTACCGGTAGGGTATTCAGATCATACGGTTGGCAGTCAGGCGCTCAAATACGCCTATGCGATGGGTGCTCAGATTTTAGAGTTTCACTTTACAGATACCAGAGAGGGCAAACTCTTTAGAGACCATCAGGTGTCGTTGATTCCGTCGGAAGTCAAAGGTTTGATTGAGGAGCTGGCGATGATTCAGGTGTTGAAGGGCAATCCGGTTAAAGAACCACTGGAAATCGAGAAGGAAGCCAATCATGTGGAGACCTTTAGAAGAGCGGTTTATCCGAGTCGAGATATCCAAGCTGGTGAAATCTTGACAAAGGAAAATTTAACGGTGCTTAGACCCAATCGAGGTATTGATGCTCGGGCATTTGACCAAGTTTTAGGCAAAGTTATCAAGGAAGACGTGAAGAAGCACCAACGCTTATCCTGGGAGATGATGAAATGATTTTTCCTTTAACACAATTTTACATTAAAACATGGCGGCCAAGTTTTAATGGTTTTTTGACGAGAATGCTTTACTCGGGCAAACGCGTTAAAATAGGTAAAAATTTCAAAGCGGCAACCGTGCCTAAAATGATTGTCGATGCCAATTGCCAATTGATTATTGGAGACAACGTAGAATTTAGACGTCATGTGGAGGTGCGGAGTCATGGGCAATCTCAAATCCAGATTGAAGACAACGTAAGAATCGACAGAGGTGTACGTTTGCTGGCAGCCAATGATTCTAGAATCACCTTAAAAAAGGGTGCGCGTGTAGGACTTTATACCGTCTTTAACGGTGGTAGTTCCATTACCATCGGGGAGAAGGTCCTAATATCGGGTTTCGTTTATCTACAAACCAGTATGCATGCGTTTGAAGATAAGAAACGCTACATTCAGGATCAAGGCTATCATCATGCGCCGATTACGTTGGAGGATGGTGCGTGGCTGGGGACGCATGTGGTGATTATGCCGGGTGTTACCCTTGGAAAAGGCACCGTTGTGGGCAGCAATGCGGTTGTGACAAAGTCATTTGATGATAATGAAGTGGTTATAGGTATTCCTGGAAAAGCATTGGAGAAAAATTATGAAGAATAGTCCTGTGGTTACAATCTATATTACCAATTATAATTATGCCAAATATATTCAGCAGAGTATTGAAAGTGTGCTGAAACAGACTTATAAGGATTATGAACTCATCATCATTGATGATGGGTCAACGGATAACAGTAAGGAAATCATTGAACAATACCGTGAATATCCCAATGTCCGGATTGTTTATCAAAAGAATAAAGGGCTTAATATCACTAATAACATTGCTATGCGTTTGGCTTCGGGTCAGTATCTCGTTCGGTTGGACGCGGATGATTATTGGGATATAGAATACTTGGAAAAAGTGGTGGAGAAAATGGAATCAGACCCTGAAATCGGTTTGGTGTTCCCTGACTACTACTACGTGGATTCAGATGGTAAGATGACAGGTGTAGAAAAGCGTTTTAACTTTGAAGAGGAAGTCACTTTGTATGATTTACCGGCGCATGGCGCCTGTACGCTTATTAGACTTGAGTTTCTCAGACGTCTTGGTGGATACAATGAAAGTTTTGCATGTCAAGATGGATACGACCTGTGGCTGAAATTCATCAGTAGCCATAAAGTGGCAAACGTCAATACACCTCTATTCTATTACAGAAGGCACGGCAATAACCTTACGACAAATGAAGAGCGTATTTTGAGTACTCGTAAAAGGATAAAGCAGACGTTCTTAGAAGATCATATAGGTGATATACCTAAGACGGTAGCGATTATTCCGATTAGAAGTAATTATATTGGTAAAGAGAATTGGCCGCTATTTCAAGTGGATCACCAAACGGTGGTTGAGAAAAAGGTGGCTATGCTTGAACGCGTAAAGGGTATTGAGAAAATTGTCGTTACCAGTTCTGAAAAGGTTTTACTGGAGACGTTGACAGACTTGTTTAAAGATAACTCGCGTGTTGTAATTTCGGAACGTCCAAGCAGTTCATCGCAATATAATGAATCATTGGTGGCGACACATCAATATTTATTGAGCAAATACGCCTATGATTTTGACGATATCAAACATGTGTTGACGGTTTCTCTAGAATATCCTTTGGTAAAAGAAGATACGGTGGAAGAACTTATTAACACGATGGTCATTTTTGGTGCAGATGCAACCATCAGTGTAAGACCAAACAGTCAAATGCACTACCAGCATACTGGTAATGGCTTGCAACCGATTTTAAATCAAGAGCGATTTACCAAGTTGGAGCGTGAAGCACTTTATACAGGTTCGGGTGGATTGATTCTCACGAACAAAGAAATGCTGATTCGTCAAAATAAATTGATTGTTGGACGGATTAGTCATGTTATTGTAGAGGAAAAGGCGGCACTATGTATTAATAGTGCGTTTAATTTTGAGATTTATAAAATGCTTATTGGTACGGGAGATAAATTGTAAAATTGGAGGCAACGTATGGATTTGTATTCTGAATTGTTAAGTAAAAAAACAAAAATATCAATTGTTGGATTGGGTTATGTGGGTTTGCCTATTGCGGTGGCGTTTGCAAAAAAAGTGGATGTTATTGGATTCGACATCAGTAAGGAAAAAGTAGAATTATACCAATCGGGAGTTGATGTCACCCAAGAAGTCGGTGATGCGGCTATACAAGCATCTACTGTGCATTTTACATACGAAGAACACGATTTAAAGGAAGCGAATTTTCATATCGTTGCGGTGCCAACACCGGTGAGCACCGATCGCACACCGGACCTAGGCGCTGTAAAGTCGGCGACGGAAATTGTCGGTCGGAATTTAAAAGAAGGTGCGATTGTTGTATTTGAATCCACTGTTTATCCGGGTGTTACAGAAGATGTGTGTATTCCTATTCTAGAAGCAGCATCAGGACTTGTGTGTGGCAAATCTTTTAAAGTGGGTTACTCTCCAGAGCGGATTAATCCAGGGGACCAGATTCATCGCTTGGAAACAATCGTTAAAGTTGTATCGGGTATGGATGAGGCGTCTTTAGATCAAATTGCTAAAGTTTATGAAATTGTAGTAGAAGCGGGTGTTTACAAAGCGGAGTCTATCAAGGTGGCAGAGGCGGCAAAGGTCATTGAAAACTCTCAAAGGGATATCAACATTGCATTTATGAATGAACTCTCGATTATATTCAATAAAATGGGCATAGATACAAAATCGGTACTAAAGGCATCGGCAACCAAATGGAATTTTTTGAACTTTACACCAGGACTTGTCGGTGGACATTGTATTGGTGTCGATCCCTATTATTTGACTTATAAGGCGGAGCAATTGGGCTATCATTCTCAAATCATTTTGTCTGGAAGACGGATTAATGATGATATGGGGAAATATGTGGCAGAGAATATTATCAAACAACTGATCAAAGCTGGTATTTCTATTGCTGAAGCGAAGGTGGCTGTTTTAGGCATTACTTTTAAGGAAAATTGCCCAGATATCAGAAACACAAAAGTAATCGATATCATTGAGGAATTAAAAGAATATGGCATTCGGCCCATTGTAGCAGATCCGCAAGCAAACCCAAAAGATGTTATGGAGGCCTATCGGTTGCAATTAATCGCTTTTGATAGGGTGGAAAATATGGATGCTGTTGTGATTGCGGTAAATCATCAGGAATTTACATCTATGGACAAGGTAGCCGTTGGCAAAATGTTTGGTGAAAAGCCTCACAATAGGAAAGTGCTAATAGATGTTAAGGGTATGCTTGATAGAAATGCGTATGAAGCATTAGGATATAACTATTGGCGACTATAGAGGAGATGAAATAGAAACATGTTAGAAGAACTAAAATTTAGTAAAGATGCCGTGTTCTTAGTGACAGGTGGTGCTGGTTTTATTGGTTCAAATCTTTGTGAAGCACTTTTGAATATGAATTGTCGTGTGAGGTGCTTAGATAACTTTTCCACTGGATTTATGGGCAATGTTGAGCCTTTTCTTTCGAGTGAAAAGTTCGAATTGATTAACGGGGATATTCGCGATTATGATGTTTGTTTGAAGGCGTGCACAGATGTGACTTATGTCTTGCATCAAGCGGCATGGGGCAGTGTTCCTAGAAGTATTGAAATGCCAATTTTGTATGATGATATCAATATAAAAGGTACACTAAATATGATGGAAGCGGCACGTGTACAAGGGGTTTCAAAATTTGTTTATGCTTCTAGCTCATCGGTTTATGGCGATAATGACACTTTGCCCAAAGCAGAGGGCCATGAAGGACAAGTATTAGCCCCTTACGCATTGACGAAAAAGGTAAATGAGGAGTATGGTCGTTTATATAAGTCACTTTATGATTTGGATACTTATGGCCTTCGATACTTCAATGTTTTTGGTCGCAAACAGTCACCTGATGGCGCATATGCAGCGGTTATTCCTAAATTTATTCAGATGCTGTTAAGAAATGAATCGCCAACGATTAACGGCGATGGAAAACAATCACGAGATTTCACCTATATAGATAATGTTATAGAAGCTAACCTTAGAGCCTGCTTAGCATCAAGTGAAGCGGCGGGTCAAGCATATAATGTCGCTTATGGTGGCAGAGAATATCTGATAGATGTATACCAATTGATTTGCAAAGCGCTGGATAAAGATTTAGAACCGCATTTTGGACCGGATAGAGCAGGAGATATTAAACATAGTAATGCTGATATTTCAAAGGCGAGAAAATATTTGAAATACAATCCAAAGTGGGATTTTGAAAGAGGTATTCAAGCGGCTATCGATTGGTATGTTGAGGCACTTGGTCAAAACAATTAACTAAAGTTTTTAAAGAATGTGCCGATATTAATAGTAAGAATATGAATGGAAGTTGAGGTGTGAGTATGTCTGTAAATAGAGTAACGGGATTGACAACTGGTATGGATACGGATCAGTTGGTTCAGGATTTAATGGAGATTGAACAGGCGCGTTATGATAAAATTGATATTCAGAAAACCTACGCAGAGTGGCAACAGGAAGCCTACCGTACAACGATAAATACCATTGATACATTCTATGGAAAATACTTTGACGTTTTGAATCAGGATAATTATTTGATGTCGGTTTCTTCGTTTTCGGCTTTTTCTGCAACGACTTTGGTTGCTGGCGAGTCCAAAAATTATGTGTCGGTTGAGGGTTCTGCAAATGCGAGAAGTTTGACTCATACAATTCAAGAAGTGACTCAGTTGGCGACAGAAGATGAATGGCGTAGTTCTGTTACCAGTCTTGCTGCAGTCAATTCAGGAAAAATAACAACGGGTGCCGGTGGTACGATTGAATCACTTCAATCACAGGGATTGAAATTTGAATTGTCGATTGATGGTAATACAGAAACCATTGAAATAATAGATCCAGAGTTGGCGGCAATTGCTACCGTAGATGATTTGGTTGCAGCCCTGAATACGGAAATTGAAAATGTTTTTGGTAGTGGCTATGGTGATGTTGTCAAGAAGACTACAGATGGTACAAACGAGTATATCCAGTTTGACCAGCCAGGTGCAACGGTAGGTGTCTATAGTTCAACGGATTCTACGACATTGACAGAACTAGGCATTACTTCAGGAAGAACCAATACTTCTTACGAGTCCAATACTTTGAAGCAACTATTCGGAATTACCGATGCTGATTTAGACGATTTTTCTATCAATGGCGTTTCGGTGTCAGGTTTATCTTCAAGTGACACATTAGATGAATTTATGGAAAAAGTGAATGATGCCAATACCGGGGCTGTTTTATCTTTTGATTCGCTGGAAAATAGATTTGTGATCAAGTCAGATGGCACAGGTGCGGTCAACAATGTTGATTTTTCAGATTCGGAAGATGCAACCACCATTTTTACTGCACTAGGTTTTGCAGATGTTGAAGGTGATGGCACAACTGACGATGCTTATAGGGTGTCTGGCAAGAATGCTATTTTCATATTGGATGGACAAACTATTGTAAAATCAGAAAACTCGTTTCAAGTAGAAGGTGTCAAGTATACACTGAATGAAGTTTACACAGGCGATGACCCGATTAAGGTCACTATAGAAAATAATACAGATGCAATATATGATAAGATTGTCAGCTTTGTAGACGACTATAATGCTTTGATTACAACGTTGAATGCCATTGTGGACGAAGATAAAAACGATGACTATGAGCCGTTGACGGATACACAGAAAGAAGCCCTTAGTGACGACCAAATCGAAAAATGGGAGACCGAGGCGAAAAAAGGTATTCTTCGTCGAGAAAGTAATATTTCCAGTATGTTGGATGAGATGCGTCGGGTGATGTATGACTCTGTTGAAGGATCTAGTATTCTACTTTCTCAGATGGGGATAACCACCTCCTCGGATTATACAGAAAACGGAAAACTTATTATTGATGAGGATGAACTAAAGGATGCGCTGGAAAATCGGTTTGAAGACGTAGTGACATTTTTCACTCAATCATCGGACAACCCATATTTGCAAACTGGTACGGCCAGTGAACGTTACAGTGAAAATGGCTTAATGCAACGTTTGGACGATATTATTTCTAATCAGATTCGGACCTCAAGGGACACTTTGGGGAATAAGGGCTATTTAATTGAAAAGGCTGGTATTGTTGGTGATACGTCAGCTACTTTAAATACCCTATCTAAATTAATTTCAGATTATGAGGATCGTATGGATGTGATGTTGGATATTCTTGCTGATAAAGAGGAACGTTACTATTTACAATTTTCTAATATGGAAACAGCGCTTGCAAAATTGCAGAGTCAATCATCATCGCTAGTGTCGATGCTTGGCTAAAGTTGGTGCTTGGAGGCGGAGATGTCAAATCATAAAGAACTTTTGAAAGCCTTATTTCAGCATACAAAAATTATGCATGAGGCGTTAGAAAACAAAAATATGGACGTCGTATTCGAAATGCTTCGAAAAAGGGACGATCTGATTGAACGTTATCGAGCTTTAGGTGTTTTTGAACCGGATAAGGATGATCAAGCACAGATTGACGAATTACTCCAACTGGATCATGATAATAATGTCCTCTTAGAGGTGATGGTTGAAAAAGAATATGAGAAGATTGCTCAGGCGAGTAAGAAGAAAAATGAAGCTAAAAAAAATTCTTCAGCTATAAAAAAATATGTGTATGGAACATTTGACGCAAAGTCGTGTTCCAAGTTCAATAAAAAGACATAAACATTTAAATCGTAGTAAAGGAGGACTAGTTATGACGATGTTGAATCCATACAATTATTCGAGACCGAAAGGCCCTATGAAGGCGCCGGTCAAAGTACCGGCTAAAACTCAGCAAAGAGCTCAAAGTAGCAACACCAATAAGGCGGACACTTACTTAGAGCAGAAAGTCATGTCAGCTAAACCAGAGGAATTAACCCTTATGCTTTATGAAGGCATCATTAAATTTGTGAAGCAGGCAAAATTCTTTAATGATAAGAAAGACATGGAACAATCTAATTATGCGAACCTTAGAGCACAAGCCATCATTCAAGAATTGCGTGCAACACTGGATATGTCCGTAGAAATTAGCGGAAATTTTGAAAGTTTGTATATATTTATGAATGAGAGACTGGTGGATGCCAACATGAAAAAAGACAATACCATACTAGATGAGGTACTCGATCTGGCAACGGAGTTCAGGGATGCATGGAAGCAGGCGATGAAACTCTAAGTGTAGTTGATTTTAAGGTGTGTGCTAGGATATAATTGGAAGAGGCTCAAAAATCCAAGGAGGGATATTATGAAAGTTGGAAGTATCAATTCAACAGCAATATCTGAGTTATCATCAAGACGCAATATTTCAGCAGAAACCGCTCAGGTGAAAGAAGCAGTTGGAAATGGGGACCCTGTCCAGACCAATATGGAGAAGAAAGTGCAAGTGCACGAACCGGGACAGGTCGATGATGAAGTTTTGGAAAAAGCCGTAGAACAAGCCAATAAGACACTCGAAAAGCATAACCGTTATATTGAAAGAAATATTCATGAGGTGACCAAGGCGGTTATGTACAAATTGAAAGATTCGGAGACCAATGAAGTTATTGCGGAGTTTCCGCCACAGAAAGTGCAAGACATGATTGCAAAGATGTGGGAGTTAGCAGGTTTATTTGTAGACGGACGTGGGTAATAATAAGGTATACTAGAGTAACGTTATAGATTGGAGGTTGCTATGCAAATATCGTCTTATCAGTCAGCTAACCTAGCAAGCCTTAAGCAGGCTATCGGCATGGCAAACATACAGAGAGCCATGAAACAGGATGCACAGTCCATGGAGACGATCATAAAGTCTATGGAACAGTCGGTGACGCCACATAAAGGCGGGTCTATTGATGTGAAAGTTTAAGCTCTTTAATTAGGGCTTATTTTTTTTCGTGAAAAGCAAGAATAGTAGCCTATATCATAAAATGAGCCAAGCGATCCGGTGAATGCGCAGCATTCATAACTGTCCCTACCGAATGTATTAAAATAGTCTTAATATCAATATCCGAACAAAATTATGCAAAAAATTACCATAAAAAAGCATAAACCAAACACAATCTGTATGTTTAAATATTAACAATACGAATACTTCAAAGAGTTTTATGGTTTTTTCTTTTGTATGAAAATAAATAATCAAAAATGTATTGTTTTCATAAAGAACCTATTGTAAAATGAAAAAGTCGTGTGACAATTGCATATGTGGATGAAGACCGTTGGAGAGTGAAGTGTGCATATAACTTCTACCGTAGGAGAAAGGTTGTTGTGCTGTTGAAACAGCAACTGAAGCTTTCAGGTAAGGCACAATGGTTGGACACACCCCTGGAGAGACCACTTAGATGAGGCATCAAAGGAGAAAGCTTTACGATAGGGTAAAGTGAAACTTTCAGATAAAAGGACAGGGCGCAGACAGCATTATTTTTGTGCTGCACTGCGTTCTTTTTTTATGCATTTTAGGGTTGTGCATTGTACAGGATACTCAATAAATAGGGGGATAATTAAAATGCAACAAGATAAGTTGAAAAAGGAAATAGGATTGCTAGAGGCAATGACTATGGTAATCGGTGTCGTTATTGGATCGGGGATATTCTTTAAGGCATCCATTGTATTTGCACAAGCAGAAAACGCGTTCATGGGTATCATGGCATGGATTCTAGGAGGCTTAATCACAATGGCATCCGCTTTAACAGTAACAGAAATTGCAACAGCAATTCCGAAAACTGGCGGTGTATTTGTTTATTTGAAAGAATTATACAACGAAAAAGTTGCCTTTTTATTTGGATGGATGCAAAGTTTCATCTATGTACCAGGCGTAGTGGCAGCTTTGGCAATCATTCTCGTATCACAAGCAACATTTTTTGTTGATATCGCGCCAACAATGCAGAAGGTACTTGCAATCGCACTTATTATTTTTATCATGACCATTAACGTCTTATCAACAAAATTAGGTAGTAAAGTACAGCTTGTTTCAACAATCGCTAAACTTGTACCAATCATCGGTATCATCGTATACGGCCTTATGAGCGGTACAGCAAAAGGTTACGATGCGATCTTCACAAGTGCAGTGACACTTGGACAACAGCCGATGAATTACGCAGGTCTTGGTGCAGCGATCTTAGGAACACTTTGGGCTTACGATGGTTGGGTTGGCGTTGGTAACATGGCAGGCGAACTTAAAAACCCACAAAAGGACCTACCAAGAGCTATTATTATTGGTTTATTGATTACCATCGTTGTTTACATTGCAATCAACGTAGCTTTAATTAACGTTATGCCTTTTGCCGCGGTAACGGCTTCAAGCCAAGTAACGTCTGACGCAGCGGTTATTTTATTCGGTAACATCGGCGCCAGCATCATTGCGGCAGGTATCATCATTTCTATTTTCGGTGCGCTTAACGGCTACATCTTAACGGGTGTTCGTGTACCTTTCGCTATGGCACAAGACGGTTTAATGCCTTTCGCATCTGTTATTGGAAAAGTAGATAAAAAATTCGGAACGCCAACAAATGCCTTCATTTTCCAAGGTGCTTTGGCTTCAGTTTATGTATTGAGTGGTTCTTTTGAAATGCTGACAAACCTTGCTATGTTCATGGTATGGGTATTCTTCGTAATGACAGTTGCAGGCATTTTCATTTTGAGAAAATCACACGAACCAAGCACATACAGAGTACCGCTTTATCCAGTAGTGCCACTTGTTGGAGTGTTAGGTGGCGTGTACGTTATCATCAGTACGCTAATGACACACTTTGGCAGCTCGGTACTGGGTATTGGTATTACGCTAATCGGTTTACCGGTATACTACATCATCAAGAAAAAATCAGTAGAAAAAGGCACATTGGTAACAGAATAAAAAGAATCAAGACTTTGACCTTATCTTCTAAATGGAAACTTGGTAGAATAGAAGAAGAAGGGTGGTGCGGCGATGGATGGTACAGCATATGTCGAACATATGATTTTATTGACACAAAGAAAGCAAGAGGCGCTGGCGTATTTATGTCGGTGTCTCGAATCTGACGAGGAGCACAATCAATCGTCAAAGCAGAAGTGGTATTTCGATCAAAAAAATAAGGTCGAGAAAGCCATCTTGAAAGTAGATATAGAATTTTTAGACGCGTATCATCATTTGCTTGCACAGGAAAAGGTTGCACATCTGGATGAACTTCCAAAAGAAAAATTCGCTACGATTGCATTATTGCAGCAGGAAATCTCAAAAATTCAAACTTTGGAAAAACGGATAGAAGCGGGAGAAAATACGCTTCTAGAGGCATCGAAACACATGGCTCCGCGTGCTATAGCCGCTTATAAAAAGCTAAAAAAGTGATAAAAGTATGTTTTAGCCAGGTTAAGTCGGGTATCATAACAATAATCAAAAATGGATTTTCCAAATTTATTGAAAAGGAGAGATGGTAATTAGTCGTATCGAAAAATAAGTTTAGCGAAAGCTAATAAATTTGGAAGGAGCTGTATTTATGAAAGTAATCGTAAGTGGAAGAAACATTGACGTAACAGACGCTATTAGAACTCAAATTGAGACTAAATTGGAGAGATTCGATAAATTCTTTAGAAGTGACATCGAAGCATATGCGACGGTGGGTTCTATAAAAGGCACAGGCAGCATCGAAATTACGATTCCGTTAAAGAATGGCGCAATTATCAGAGCTGAAGAGAAGGATAATGACTTATACGCTGCACTTGATATGGCAGTAGATAAGTTAAGCAAACAGATTAAAAAGCATAAGACAAAATTGGAAAAACAATATCGTTCTCATGACACTATCAAATTTGAAGCTATTCCGAATCTTGGCGCTGGTGAAGCAGAAGACTCACATGAAATTGTGAAAACAAAGAGTTTTCCGGTGAAACCGATGGCACCAGAAGAAGCGGTTCTTCAGATGGAGCTTTTAGGACATAACTTCTTTGTATTCCTTAATGGCGAAACTGATGAAGTCAACGTGGTTTATGCAAGAAAAGACGGCAAGTTTGGTCTGATCGAACCACAAGTATAGATGAAATTCAACCGAGTACACAGTACTCGGTTTTTTTGCGCTTAAAAATAAAACCGTTGATTCAAGTTATTGCTGGATTCTTACGACACTATTAATAATCTGTGAATTATCCCAATATCGCTAGTAATAAAATTCACAATATTATATAATTAGGATTGGAATATTCTACACATAACGAATAAAAATTGGGGGCTTTAAAATGTTTATAGAAGCGTTGTTGTTAGGTGCCATTGTGGGTTTGATAAGAAAAGGACGCGTATCGAATTTATCAGAAATGCAGATTCGCGGCTGGGTGCTTGTCGTCATCGGTGCCCTGATTCAATTTGCTCCAATTTTACTTAATAAATTTGATCTTTTGCCGGAATACCACGTATTTTTCCCGTTTGCGGCACTTGTCATCATGATCGGTGTAGCGCTCATGAACTTGGAGAAAAGCGGTTTGTGGATGATTCTTGCAGGAGGCGTTCTCAATGGTGTAGCCATTGCCCTAAATGGTTTTAAAATGCCGGTAGATTTAGCTGGACTGAAGTATGCAGGACTGGATGCGGTTGCGGAAACCATCGTGGATGGATCGGTAATCAATTATGTAGATGCGAACACCGTCGATAATTTTTCCAGTTTTTTAGGCAAGATTGTTGCGGTACCGAGCCTATATCCTTTTGCGAAAGTCTTAAGCGTGGGAGATATATTGATGATGGTGGGTATTGTTCTATTCATATCGGGTCAAATGACCAACAATTATTTTAGAAGACATGGTCAACAGCTCAGATATTCGTACAAGTCCAAGTATTAATTATGAATGCGTGCTATCGACTCGAAGGGCTTTGCTCTTCGAGTTGTTAATGATTAAGCAAGCGGTTATCGTGATGAATCATGCGGTCGTCTTTGAGGCAACCGAGTAACTGATAGATATGTAAAGTGAGAGGATGAGAAAGAATGGGTTTTTTAGAAAAGATATTAGGTGATCCGAACAAAAAAGAAGTCAAGAAAATCGAGAGAATCGTGGATCAGATTGAAGCACTGGATGGAGAGATGCAAGCCTTGTCTGACGAGGCTCTTAAGCAAAAAACAGAGGAATTCAAGAAGCGTTTATCTGAAGGCGAAACAGTGGATGATATTTTGGTAGAGGCTTTTGCCGTAGCAAGAGAAGCTGGTGTAAGAACTTTAGGCTTAAAGGCTTACCGTGTTCAATTGATCGGCGGTATTGTACTCCACCAAGGCCGTATTACAGAGATGAAAACTGGTGAAGGTAAAACCTTGACGGCAACTTTCCCACTTTATTTGAATGCCCTTGAAGGCAGAGGGGCCCACCTTGTCACTGTCAACGACTACTTGGCAAAACGTGACAAGGAGTGGATGTCAAAGCTTTATAACTTCCTTGGCTTATCCGTAGGTTGTATCATCAACGGCGTTAGGGGTCAAGAACGTGTTGATGCCTATAGAGCAGATATCACTTACGGCACCAACAATGAATTTGGTTTTGACTACTTGCGTGACAACATGGTGGTACAGGAAGCCAACATGGTTCAAAGAAAACCCCACTATGCCATTGTCGATGAGGTGGACAGTATCTTGATCGACGAGGCGAGAACGCCACTGATCATTTCGGGTGAAGGCGCTAAGTCGACAGACCTTTACAGCATCGCTAATACGTTTGTAAGAACATTGAAGGCAGAAGTGGATTACACCATAGATGAAAAAGCCAAATCGGCTGTTCTTACAGATGACAGCGGTGTGGTTCGCGCAGAAAGATTTTTCAGCATCGAAAACTTAAGTGATCCAGAGCATATGGAGATCAGTCACCACATCAATAATGCCTTGAAAGCCAATACATTGATGAAGAGAGACGTGGATTATGTCGTTAAAGATGGCGAAATCCTAATTGTCGACGAGTTCACGGGCCGTCTTATGTTCGGTCGTCGTTACTCTAATGGCTTGCACCAAGCGATTGAAGCCAAAGAAGGCTTAGAGGTTCGAAAAGAGTCTCAGACGCTAGCGACCATTACGTTGCAAAACTACTTCAGAATGTACACAAAACTATCAGGCATGACAGGTACAGCTAAGACGGAAGAAGATGAGTTCAGACATATCTATAACATGGATGTTGTCGCTATTCCAACCAATAGACCAATTGCACGTCAAGATTTACCGGACTCTATCTACAAGTCGTTGGAAGGTAAATTCAGAGCGGTGCTGAAGGATATCGTAGAACGTCATGCGACGGGACAACCGATTTTGGTAGGTACTATTGCCATCGAGACATCGGAATACATTTCTCAACTCTTGAAGCGTCAAGGTATCAAGCATGAAGTGCTTAATGCCAAGCAGCATGAGCGTGAGGCGGAAATCGTTGCACAGGCAGGTCGTTTTGGCGCTGTAACGATCGCAACCAACATGGCTGGTAGAGGTACGGATATCGTTCTGGGCGGTAACCCAGACTTTATGGCGAAACACGAATTGATCAAAAAAGGTTATACAGAAGATCAGATTTACAGTGTCGTTAGTCCATTGGAATCAGATGATCCGGAAATATTAGAAGGACGCGAACTTTACAACAAATATTACACTGAATTCAAGGTGATTACCGATGCAGAGGCGGAGAAGGTAAGAGATGCAGGAGGTCTTCATATCATTGGTACAGAACGTCATGAATCTAGACGTATTGATAACCAGTTACGAGGCCGTTCCGGTCGTCAGGGTGACCCGGGTTCCAGCCAATTTTACATCTCTTTTGATGACGATTTGATGCGCCTTTTCAGTAGTGACCGTGTAAAAGAGATGGTCAGCAAATTAGGTATGGATGA
>JAFGTX010000079.1 GCA_016938815.1 Clostridia bacterium
AGCCGTGCCTTAGACAACATTTTAAATGAAGTAAGACGAGTGGCGGATAATGGCTTTAAAGAAATCGTTTTGACTGGGATTCATCTAGGGTCTTACGGTGTTGACTTGGAAACGGGTACTTTGATCGATGCTATCGAGTTGGCAGGTGCTGTAGAGGGTATCGAACGCGTGCGTATCGGGTCTTTGGAACCACGTATCGTGACAGATGACTTCCTCAAGCGTTTGTCTGAAGTGAAGACCTTTTGTCCGCATTTCCATCTGTCGCTACAGAGCGGTTCTGATTCTGTCTTAAAGCGTATGAAACGACGTTATACGACGGAGGAATACTACCAATCGGTAGAGAAGATCAGAGCGGTCTTCCCGGATGCCTCCATTACGACGGACATTATCGTCGGTTTCCCGCTGGAAACGGATGAAGAGTTTGAAGAGACCCTTGCTTTTGTTCAGCGTGTGGCTTTCCATCAGATGCACGTCTTCAAATATTCTATCAGGGAGGGCACACCAGCGGCGCTGATGACTCAAGTGGATGGCACGGTGAAAGAAGCGCGTAGCCATCGTTTGATCGAGTGTGCTGAATCCATGGAAGTGAAATTCTTGGAACGCTTTGTGGATAAAACGGTTGAGGTGCTCTTCGAATCCTATAGCAATTTTACGTCGGTAGGACATACTAGACACTATATTAATGTAGAATCGGCTAGTGGAGAGGATGTCAGCGGGCAACTTCGAAATGTTAAAATAAAGGCAGTAACGGACAAAAAATTGATCGGTGAGATCACAAAGGGATAAAACTCTCATGATCCGCTTATTTCAAGGGAACCGACAGGTTCTCTTTTTCGTAAAAAGGTTTTTCACAACTTAATTTAACTTGTAAAATAAGTTGTGAAAAAGTTAAATTTGGGTAAACATCAATTTGGGAGGCAAAAAATGATTCATATTTTCGGACACAAAAATCCCGATACGGATTCCATCGTATCAGCTATCGCATTATCACATTTGAGACAGAGTCAAGGTGTTGAATGTGTACCTTATCGCCTAGGAGACGTGAACAAGGAATCCAAGTTCGTTATCGACCGATTTGGATTCGAGGCGCCTAAGCTACTTAAAAGTGTTAAGCCTGTGGTTCAGGATTTGAACTATGACAAGCCGGACAGTTTGAAGGGTACGGATTCTATCCTCTGCGCTTATGAAAAGATGCATGAAATGAATTCCAAGATTCTCGGTGTGACAGATGATGACGAGCGTTTGGTAGGCTTGGTGACCATGAAGGATATTGCCATGTCCTTTATAGATGGAGAATATTCTCGGGTAAATACGCTCCTTTCAAATATGGAAGAAGTTCTGGAAGCGACTGTGGTTAACGTAGGTCGAAAAGACATCGCAGGCAATGTGGCGATTGCGGCTTACTATCAAGATACCTTGATGGAAGGGGATTACTTTGATGAAGACACGATCCTAGTTGTCGGCAATCGATTCGATATTATCGAATACGCCCTCAAGAAAAATGTCTGTCTTCTGGTGGTGACGGGTGGCAATGAACTCAGCGACGAGGTGATGGCGACCATTAAATCCAGTGACGTGTCCGTGATTATGACGGATTTCGACACTTACAAAACCAGCCAGTATATTTTACAGGCCAACATGGTTAAGACCATCATGACAAAGGGAGATCTAGTGAAATTTTACGAGGACGACTTGGTGGATGATATTAAGGAAACCTTGCTTTCCAGCAAACACTCCAATTTCCCGGTGGTGGATTTACATAATCGGTATCTGGGTTTTATGGGTAGACGTCATCTTTTGAAACCCAACAGAAAGCAGGTCATGTTGGTAGATCACAACGAATATCGTCAAAGCATCGATGGTCTTTCAGAAGCTGAAATCGTCGAAATCATCGACCACCATAAAATTGGTGACATATCTACGAAACAACCGGTGACTTTCATCAACAGTCCAGTGGGCAGTACCAGTACGATTATTTATCAGCAATACCTACTCAACCGTGTACGGATGCCGAATCATATTGCGGGACTACTGCTTGCAGGTGTCCTTTCAGATACGTTGAACCTGAAATCTCCAACGACGACCTATCTGGACCGTGAAGCGGTCAAGGAACTGAATCTGCTTTGCAATGTGGATGTGGATACCTTTTTCATGGAGATGTTCAAGGCGGGCACCTCTTTAGAAGGCATTAGTGAAGAAGAAATATTCTATAAGGATTTCAAGGAATTCGGCAACGAAGGTTCTAAAATTGGTGTTTCTCAGGTTTATACCCTCGACATCGAGGATGTTCAAAAACGACAGGATAAGATTATGGAAGTGCTTACGGCAGTCCACGAAAATAATCGTTACGATATGACTTTCATGTTGGTGACAGATGTTTCTAAGAATGGTTCCTATGTGTATTACCAGACGTCACTTCCGGCGGTCATGTCGATGATTTTCGATCGACCACTGGAGCAGGGGATTTTCATCGATGAACTGGTATCTCGAAAGAAACAGGTCATTCCAAGAATCTTCGATGCTATAGATACTCATGGCAAGGCGTAAAATGAAGGTTTTGCTCCTCAAAAATTTCGAAAAAAATTATAAAAGAAGTTCTCAACAAATATGAAAAAAATGTTATAATAATAGGAACGAAAAGGAGGTGTAAAGATGAGTGATTGTATCTTTTGTAAAATTGCAAACAAGGAAATTCCTTCAAATGTTGTTTATGAAGATGAAAAAATCCTTGTATTCCATGATTTAAGTCCGGTTGCACCTCAACACGTTTTGATTATTCCAAAGGTTCACATAGAAAGTATGAATGAATTAACAGAGGAATCTGCATCGGTTGTGGCGCATATTTTCACTAAGGTGAAAGAGGTCGCAAAACAGCTTGGCATCGATGGTTCAGGCTATCGTATCGTCAGTAACTGTGGCTCGGAAGGTGGACAAACAGTAGGCCATTTGCATTTTCATTTAGCAGGTGGCAGACAAATGCAGTGGCCACCGGGTTAAAATCGTTGCATTTTTGATTTATATGATGTATAATATCTTAGTATTCTGTGTTTTCCTCTTCATGGTGCGGTGGCGTACCAGTGCAGAGTACAAGTTATAACACGGGGGGAGGGAGTCCAATGTCAGGTATTAAAGTAGGAGCTAACGAGACTATAGATAGTGCTTTAAGAAGATTTAAAAGAGAAACAGCGAAGTCAGGCGTTATGGCTGAAATCAAAAAAAGAAAGCATTACGAGAAACCTAGTGTTAAACGTAAAAAGAAATCTGAAGCTGCTAGAAGAAAAAACAGAAAGAAAGCTTTCTAATTTTTTAAATCGAGGTGAGGTGCATGTCTCTTAAAGATCAATTAATGGTCGATCTTAAGGCTGCCATGAAAGAAAAGGATGCCATCAAAAAAGCATCTGTTACAATGTTAAGAGCTGCAATTAAACAAGTTGAAGTTGATGAACGCATAGAGCTTAACGACGATCAAATCATCGAGATTGTAGCAAAACAAATAAAGCAGAAAAAAGGTGCTATAGAAGAATTTCGCAAGGGTGAGCGTCAAGATTTAGTTGACGAAACGCAAGCAGAAATTGACTTTTTATCAACTTATCTTCCTGAGCAATTAGGTGAAGATGAAATAAAAGCGTTAGTAGAAGCCACTATTGCTGAAATGGGCGCAAGCTCAATGAAGGATATGGGCAAAGTTATGGGTGCGATGAAGGCTAAAACAGCTGGTCGTGCTGATAATACCGTAGTATCGGATTTAGTAAAAGCTTTATTGAAGTAATGAAAAAAGCTGTCTAGAAATAGACAGCTTTTATTATTTTTTGTATGAATATATAAACAATGCAAAAAAATGTTTACGCAACAAAAAAATGATAATAAATTAAAGTAGGTGTAAGTTTGCATAGATGATTCTACAAGTTTATGACCGTCTATACAACTGATATGACACATAAAGGGTTAATACATATAGGAG
>JAFGTX010000414.1 GCA_016938815.1 Clostridia bacterium
GAGAGGCAATGACATATACCGACCTGTTACCGGCAGGTCTTTTTTAGAATGACAGATTCCAACATCTTGTCAAGGCATCAAAACAGAGAGTCTTTAGAATACTTTGTGTAAACGCCAGTGTTCAAATTCTGCATCTATCTTCAAATTTAATCAAAAATTGCTGCAAGATCATACCCCAGTCCCGGATGGGCAGTGTCCATTTTTTCTCAATATTGGTAATAGCCAGGTAAACCGCCTTTAGAGCCGCCTGATCATGAGGAAAGACAGACTTGGTTTTGGTGTACTTTCTAATACCCCGGTTCAGGCTTTCGATAACATTGGTCGTATAAACTATTTTCCTGATTTCCAGCGGATAATCGAAGAATTGGGTTAATTCGACCCAGTTATTTCTCCAGGATCTGACAGCGTAAGCATATTTATGATTCCATTTCTTTTCAAAATTCTCAAGAGCCTGTTCTGCGGCTACAAGAGTGGCAGCATGGTAGATCTCCTTCATATCAGCTGCAAATTCCTTTTTGTCTTTCCATACCACATACCTGAGGGAGTTACGGACCTGGTGCACAAGGCAAAGCTGGGTATCAGCCAGAGGGAAGACCCCTTTTATTGCCTCCGTAAACCCATTCAGATTATCAGTACTGGCAATCAGGATGTCCTTTACACCACGAGCCTTCAGATCAGTTAAAACACTCATCCAGAACGAAGCACTCTCAGTCTCTGAGATCCACATGCCCAGAACCTGTTTTTTACCATCCTGGGTAAGCCCGATAACCAGATAGACAGTCTTATTGACAACCTTTCCGTTATGCCGGATTTTAATCGATATGCCGTCCATCCATACTACAAAATAGACTTCCTCAAGGGGACGATTCTGCCACTCCTTAATCGACTCCATCAAGGCGTTGGTAATATTGGATACACTGGTAGAATCTACCTGGACTCCGTAGATCTGTTCAATCTGCTCCTGGATATCAGTAGTACTCATACCCCGGGAATAAAGACCAATGATAACTTCGGCAATCTCATCCGATAACCGGCTTTCGTGCTTTGGGACTACCTTGGGATCAAACTTGCCGTTGCGATCTCTGGGTACATTTACAGTAATCTCACTCAGGTTGGTTTTAAGGGTCTTGGTATAATCCCCATTGCGTGAGTTACCGCTGTTATCTCCTTCTTTGGAGTGTTTTTCATAACCCAGATGATCAGTCATCTCGGCTTTAAGCATCTGGTTGATCCCTTCTTTGAACAGTTCACTGAAGAAATCATCAAAGTCCTTCCGGTCTTTAAAATCTTTCCAGAAGTCTTTTGGAATGTCAAGTTTCTTTTTCATCGCTAACTGAATAAAATTAAAAATTAATAATCTTTTGAGGTTCGCTTTCCCAATTTTTGTGTTGGGAAAGCAACCTCTCAGTTAGCGTTTACACAATCTAATCTATACTCCCAAAACAGATTTTCATATCTGTTTCAAATTGCGCCCTAGTAATGTTGTTTCCAACATGCTTTGCCAATTGTTTCTTCTTAAGAGATA
>JAFGTX010000415.1 GCA_016938815.1 Clostridia bacterium
CAATCTCGAGTTTCCAGCCACTTGCTCACTTTGGCAATCCCTTGATGACATTCACCGCCCATGGTCTGATGATTTTCCAGTCCCATATCGATCAGCGTGACTTGGCGCCCGTGATAGAGGGCATTATAAGCAATAGCTTCTGCTAGTCTTTGCTGATAACGGACTTTGCGCTTTTCAAAGCAGGCCATAGAGGCACTGGTATCTATGGCAATGGTGATATCGAAGTTGATCTCATCTCCGAACACCTTGGTCAGAATGCCTTTATCCTTGGCATAACGTCGCCAGTCGATTCGGTTTAGACTATCACCGTTTGCGTAATGCTTAAAGCGGAGGAAATCCTCGGAATTACCTGCAGAATGCCTGCGAATGCTTCCGCTGTGGTGATTTGCCAGTGTCTTATGAGGTTTGATATCCAAGTGCTCCAATAAACCGATTAATTCTATCATAGCCTAGCCTTTCGTCAATTCTTGGATAAGGTCATCTGTTGTAATGTGATCGCCATAAGCGTGATAATTCGTGAAGATTCTATGCCTGAAGCATGGTTTTGCTAAGGCGCTGATGTCCTCACGACTGACATGATAACGACCTTCAGAAAGGGCTTTTACACGACTGGCTTTAATCAAGGATTGAACGCCTCTTGGACTGACCCCGCATTTGACGTATTTTACGATTTGTTCGGAATCTGATTGATCAGGATGGGTACGCATCATCAAGGCGACTGCCTCAGACATGATTTCATCACTGACGATAACTTGCTCTGCTAGATGTTTCATTTCTTTTAAAGACGTTGCCTCAAAAATTGGTTTCTCTAACGTGTCTCTGCTAGAGACCGTCGTCATTTTAAGGATATCTACAAGCGCTTTTTTTGAAGGGAGTTCTATAACCAGATTGAACATGAAACGATCCAATTGAGCTTCAGGCAAAGGAAATGTCCCTTCCATATCCAGAGGATTCTTAGTCGCCATGACAAAGAAAGGATCCGGTAACTGGTGGGTTGTCTGGTCAACCGTTACGGTGTATTCCTGCATACCCTCCAATAACGCACTTTGGGTTTTAGGTGTGCCTCGGTTGATTTCATCTGCCAATATCAGGCTGTTGAAAATAGGCCCTTTTTGAAAGGTCAAGGTCAAATTTTGGGCGTTTTCGATCATGGTGGCACCTATAATATCACTTGGCATCAAATCCGGAGTGAATTGTATTCTTGAAAAAGGCAGTGCAAATACTTTTGACAGTTGTTTTACCAACTCCGTTTTACCGAGTCCAGGAGGCCCTTCCAGCAATACGTGGCCACCAGCTACAATGGCGTAAAGAACATGTTTGACAATTTCATCTTGACCGATGATATGAGCCTTCATATGAGCTTCCATTGCCGAAAAGTGTTTTTTAAACGACTCTAATCCTTCTTTCAAATCTTGATCTTTCATAGGTTATTCTCCTTCGTAATAGGCTCTGATAAGCTCTAATCGGTTTTCAGGTATACCAGACGGTATGGTAACGGTTCTCTCATCTAGGGTGATAGACATGCTTGATGACTTACTATCGGTTTGTAGGGTATTCATGGCTTCTACGTCTTTCCCGAGTGTCAGGTGGGTTTCTTCACCTCCGATGCCGGTAACGTGAAAGGCACTGTTTTCATGTCCTGTCTCCAAGGATTCGGAATCCGTTCTAAAGAGAGTCTTTTGATCGATGTGATCCGATGCCTCTGAGTAGGCTTGTCCGGAACCGCCTTGGCCATTCTG
>JAFGTX010000416.1 GCA_016938815.1 Clostridia bacterium
AATCCTATCGTATATTTTTTTATAGCGCCAAGCAAATTAAATTTTTGGTAGTCTTCGTTGGTATAGTAGTCGTATAAAGACACGGGCTCGGCAATATCCTTAAAATTGATTTTGGTTTGTAAAAGCTCCCGTTTAAACGGAACGCTTTGAACAATTTTAGGATAAATAGCAGGGCTTAACTCGGCAGTGGTGCCTACATCCATATTAAAACCGGCCATAGCGGCTAAAGAAGATAAGCCTCCGAGTTTGGATGCTCCGGAACTGGCTTGGGGAACCAAAGTTGCGCTTACGGAATATTGGTTGGGGGTGAGGAGGGCGATAAAGACACCGAGGATCATAAATACCAGCGTGGTTATTATGATGGTGTGGCGGCCGGACCAAGCGGTTTTGGCGAGGGCGATGAGGTCGATTTCGTCCTCTTGGGGATTGTTTTGGGGAGGGAGGGGTTGTTGTATCATTGATGTGGTTTTTTTAAATTAGGGGATTGGGGGACTTGGAGACTTGGGGACAAGGGGAAAAGCGGACTGTGGTAATTTCAATTATAGAGTCCATTTACCCGGGTTATTCCTCATATTTACAAGCATTCCTAAAAGTTTATCATATTCTTTATCTAGTCTTTGACTTATTTCTTCTGAAATGTAGCCGCAATCTTTTGAGAATTCCAGCCAGGATTGAGTTTCTGATGCTTCGCCTTCTGAATCGGTGATCTTTGAAACAAAGTGTTTTGGATATTTCCTTTTTCTCCAAGCTTCAGGTAAATTAACTGCAGCAGAACGAGAAGACCTTCTAATCTGATCCGTTAATGAATATTTTTCTTCTTTTGGAAAACTCTTTGAAAATTCAAATATCTCCATCGCAAGTTTATAAGCTAACTTATATACTTCTAAATCTTTATGTGAATATATTTTAGCCATATTTTAATTCCTTTTCTCTCAGTCTCCTTATCTCCCAGTCTCCTAGTCTCTTTCTTAGTTGCATCATCGCCAGCTCGCATCATCGCCAGCTCGCATTTTCGCATTATAAGCTAATTTATAAACATCTAATTCTCTTGCTGAATTTATTATTGGCATTATATTATTCTTAGCAATTTGTTTTTCTTGCTTCGCCAGTTCGCTCCTTCGCCAGCTCGCCAGTTCATTTTCTCTTCGTCTCCAGCTCTCCAGTTAACCGAGCACTGAGCGGCTTGCTTTGAGCGCAGTCGAAATGAGTCGAAGTGCTACACCAAAGCTTTTAATGCTCTGTAATCGCCGCTGTGCTGTTGACTTCGTTTCTTAATATCCACCGAGCGGCTCTATTCACTACCTTGCCCAAATACCCGGCATTGCGCTGCGCTTCATACCGGGCTACAAATATTGAGCACCTACGGCGCTTTTTATTGAGCCTTTCTCTTCGTCCCTTCGTCTCTTCGTCTCCAAGTCTCCCTCCCGAAGTCTCGGGACTTCTCCCAAAGGTCCCACAGGGATGCCTGCGGCAGATGCCTTCGGCACGCTACTCTACAGCATCGTCCCTTCGTCTCTAAGTCTTCCTATCACCAGTTCGCCTTTTCTCCCCATCGATCTTCCTCTCTGCTCAGTGTTCTATGCTCTATGCTGTTAAAAATCGCCGCTGTGCTGTTGACTTCGTTTCT
>JAFGTX010000006.1 GCA_016938815.1 Clostridia bacterium
TCAATCAATCGGGTATGTTTTTATCATCTGGTGCCTTCTGGGCGTGGTTCAGCCATCAAGAATCAAATGATGAGCGATGGACAAGCCCGCGAGTTTGTAGAGCAGTTGGTTGATTATACCTTAGCGCTCAAGCAAAGGGGCATTTCCAAAGAAATTTTGACGGTGACCAATCATGTAGATGGTCCTTATATATATATGCTGGCTAAGGAAAAGGCACCGCAATTGGCAGAAGGTGTTTTGGAAAAATTACAAAATAATAGAGGCAACCGATCAGGTATTGCCATAATGAATATGGACTGGTTAGGCAACGTTTATCCAGACCAATTTTCAAAATTCATGTGCCTTGGCAATATTCGTAGTGAAAGTCTTTCGGATATTTGGATTAAGGGCACTAAAGAATTGAATGCGCTCAGGGATAAACGAGAACATTTGAATGACCAATGTAAAGCGTGCAAATGGCTAGAAATATGTGGTGGTAATTTGCGTGCTAGAGCCTATTTAACCACAGGTGATTTATGGGGCATGGATCCTGGATGTTATTTGGAGGAAATTGAAAGATGATCTTATCTTGGAATACGACGAAAAGGTGCAATTTATATTGTAAACATTGCTATAGAGATTCTGATGAACATCCTCAGGAAAATGAGTTGACGCTTGAAGAAGGCATGAAGTTAATCGATGGTATTCAAGCCACTGGGATTTTTAAAATATTGATTCTCAGTGGTGGCGAACCTCTTTTGAGGGAAGATTTAGAAGACTTGGTTTCCTATGCTAAGTCGAAGGGTTTGATACCTGTGCTAGGTACAAATGGAACCTTACTGAATTTAGAAAGAGCAAAGTCCTTGAAAGCTTCAGGATTGGCTGCGGTAGGTGTCAGCTTGGATTCAGTGAGAGCGGTTTCACATGATGGCTTTAGACAGACACCAGGCGCTTTTAAGCAGGCGATTGAAGGTATAAAAAATGCCAAGGCAGTTGGTTTGAGAGTTCAAATCAACCCGACTTTGACACGTGATAATGTGGGTGAGTTAGAGCAATTGGTTCAGATGTCCGTTGAATTAGGTGCGGGCGCCATGCATCCTTTCTTCTTAGTCGAGGCTGGACGAGGCAAGTGCATCACTGAAAATGCCTTATCCGATCAAGAGTATTTTGACGCTTTGAATGAGATTCTAAAGTTACAAACCCAATATGATATTGAGTTGAAACCAACCTGTGCACCACAATTCATGAGCCTAGCCAAGCAACTGGATATGCTTATGCGCTTTACTAGAGGCTGTCTTGCAGGTATAAGCTATTGTTGTATTTTACCGGATGGGGTCGTTCATGTCTGTCCGTATTTGCCGATTGTGGCGGGGGATGTTCGTGAGAAATCTTTTGACTTGATATGGAAAAACAGTGAGGTCTTTAAAGCACTGAGAGAAGCTTCAAACTATGAGGGCAATTGCGGCAATTGTAGTGATCAAAGTATTTGCGGGGGTTGTCGTGCCCGTGCTTTTTATAAAAACGGACATTACCTTGCAGAAGATCCTATGTCGAGATATTGTTTTCAGCAGGATGGAGGCAAGGCATGAATAAGAAGGAACGTGCTATACTGAATCTAATGCAAGATGGCATTCCACTGGTTTCAAGACCCTTCAAAGTCATAGCTGAAAAACTGGGAACCTCGGAAGAGGAAGCCTTTGAAATATTTTCAGGTCTGAAAAACAGGGGACTCATCAGACGTTTTGGCGGTATCGTGAATATTGCAGAATTGGGTATCGCAAGTACTTTGATTGGTGTCAAGGTGGCCGATGAGCATATTCAGAAAGTGGCTGAGCAAATCAACGCATTAACGGGTGTGACGCACAATTATCAGAGGGAAGATGCGTATAACCTTTGGTTTACCTTGATGGAAAAAACACCGGAAAA
>JAFGTX010000417.1 GCA_016938815.1 Clostridia bacterium
CCATTCAGGCACTCAAGAACTGGGCCAATCAGCGCCCCGAACTCTTCAAAAAGAGAGTTTATAATCTACGGGGACTTGACAGTTAGGCAACTTTCATATTAGAAGCCTGGAAAGTATGTGGATAAGGCAATGGAGATGTTGTATCCATTAGCAATTCCAGCACTTCTTGTGCGCTATTTAAAGCATCATGGTAGGTGCTGCCGTGAGTTAAAGCGTATGGGCCAAATTCTGGGAGAGATGCAACATAGCAGCTGTCCTCCTCAGACCACTGAATAACAATACTGTAGTGAGCTTTCATTCTTTACTCGAAATATCTTTTAAGTATTTCTTTACAGCATTTTCTTGGTATGGTTTGGCATCATTGCCATCACTACCTGACAAGACAAGTGTGTCAGGTAAAATTGGATGGGACCATTTTGTGTGACTGCCTTTAGCCCTTTCAAACTTACAACCAGCGCGAAGCAAAAGAGCTTTTAGTTCTCTAATTTTCTTTGGCACGACAGTTTCAATGTTTCAAATGCTTTAAATTTCATCCAGCCTAACGACCAAGCTCAGCCGACCCGCGCGCGGCACTATGTTTGAAATTTATCTCGGCGCCGGCCGCGCGGGGTCGGCTGGAGCGACTTGTTAGGTCAGCATTTTATGCTCTTCAGCATATTGCCGTAATGCACGATTTACGGATTCAGCGTTTGGGAAGAGCTTGTTGAGTTCTGGATCGATTGGCACGATATTGGTGCCTTCACGATATCGTTTAGCATATTTTCCACGAATGCCAGACTTAATCAGTTCGGCAGAATATTCCGGTCTCATCTCTTGGTCATTGCTCATAGGCTTTACGCTCTGGGGGCGTCATGCGCCGCGCAGAGATGATTCGTATGATCTCCGCACGTTCGGTGAAACAGACTACCAAGTATCTACCTCCTTGTGATCTCCCAAATAATAGAAATCGGTCTTCTCCTTGTGAATGGTCTGGATCGGACACGAAAGAGGACAGTTCGTCACCGAAAACTTCCGTTGCCTCCAAAAATGTGACGCCATGTTTCCTGATGTTAGCGTCAGCTTTTGATTCATCCCAATCAAAATCCATAGTCACATGGGAGCCTCTATCAATCCCCTTTCAGACCGATCAAGATCGGCGTTGGGAGGCAACGGACACCTGAAAACCGACAATGCCGCCGAA
>JAFGTX010000418.1 GCA_016938815.1 Clostridia bacterium
AGAGACTCAAGATGAATTCCGCCACATGAAGAAAAAGCAGCAGGATGACATCAAAGATGTGGGTGGCTATATTGCAGCAGAGTTAAAAGATGAACGTCGTTTGAATGAAAACATCAAATCGAAGACGATGCTATCCCTTGATGTGGACTATGCAAAATCAGTAGATGAATACCTAGCTGACATTAATCTGAAGTTCAAATATGCTTCCTGCACTCACTCCACCCATAGCCATGCATCTGATAAACCAAGGCTAAGAACTGTAGCTCCTTTTTCTAGACCGGTTTCAGCGGATGAATATCAAGCCATTAGTAGGATGATTGCTTTTGAAATCTGTATGGAGTACTTTGACGATGCTTCCTTCAAGCCAAGCCAGTTTATGTACTGGCCAAGTACGCCAAGTGATGGGGAGTATGTATTTGAAGAGATGAAAGGGCCATTTCTGGATCCAGATGTCATATTGGAAAAATACGATAACTGGAAAGATATATCCTCATGGCCGGGTTCATCAAGACAAACAGACGCTGCGCGTAGGGAGAGAAAGAAGCAGCAGGACCCACTCTCGAAGTCTGGTCTTATTGGTGCCTTTTGTAGGAGTTATACCATCAGAGAGGTCATTGAGACTTTTTTATCCGATGTCTATGAGCCAAGCGTAGTCTCAGATCGTTTTGATTATATCCCAGCAGATTCTGCAGCAGGGGTGTGGATAGAGGATGATAAGTTTTCTTTTTCCCACCATTCCACAGATCCGGCTTATGGGATGATGCTAAATGCTTTTGATTTAGTCCGCATCCACCGCTTTAGAGACCTTGATGATAAAAGCCCGGAAGACACGATCACATCTAAGCTACCTTCCTACAAAGCTATGATGGAGTTTGCCTCAAAGGATGAAAAAGTCAAACTCCTTCTTCTTCAGGAGAGGCAGACTCGGGCGCTAGAGGATTTTGGTGAAGAGAACGATTGGCAGAAAAGATTGGAATATGAGTCCCGCTCCACGGTGCTTAAAAACAATTTGCATAACATCACGCTCATTCTACAGAACGATCCA
>JAFGTX010000080.1 GCA_016938815.1 Clostridia bacterium
AAAACATCGTAAAGATGGAACAGACAGGCAAAATCTTCCAGTCACTAATTGAGCCAACAGTTGTATTGCTGGTTTTGGTATTGGTGCTGATTTTTAATTCGTGGCTTTTCAAAAGAATCAAATCAACAACATCAAACGGGAATATTACCAGGGGAGCGATTTCGTTCTTCCTGGTTCTTACCGGCGTGGTGGTAATAATCCTGGTTTCGCCGATTGATAAAGCCCTGAAAGGACAGATACTGGGTTTTCTTGGAATAATTATCAGTGCCGGGATAGCTCTGAGCTCAACCACAGTCCTGGGTAACCTCATAGCGGGCATCATGAACAACTCCATGAACCGCTTCAGAAACGGAGACCTGATAAAGATCGGTGACTTTCACGGCAGAGTGATTAAGAGAAGTGCCTTTCACACGGAGATTCAACTCGAGGACAGCAATTTTATTACCATACCTAACCTCTTCATTGCCAATAACCCTGTTAAACTGATACGCAAAACCAATTCCGTGATCTCCGCGTCCGTTTCATTAGGATATGACATATCCCGCGATAAAATTGAAAAAGCCTTAAAAGATGCAGCCATCTCAACGGGATTATCAGATCCTTATGTTTATATCACAAACCTTGGTGATTTCTCTGTGACCTACAAAATTCACGGATTTTTGGATGACAGCAGCAAATATTTCAGCACCAGTTCACTCCTTAACGCCAGGGTCATGGATAAGCTTCATGATGAGAAAATCGAAATCGTGTCACCGGCTTTCATGAACCAGCGACGTGTTGATGATAAAGAATTCGTCCCAAAGCATGTAATAGAAAAACCGGGATTTACTGATGAAAAATCCCCTGAGGACCTGGTCTTTGATGAAGCAATCAAATCAGAAAAAATTGAGATAAAAAAAGACTACCTGAAAGAGATTGATAAGAAGCAGGTAGCTTTAAAGGACAAGCTGAAGGATTTGAAAGATGATAATGAGATTGAGGAGGTGAAATCACTGATGAAGAGAAATGCCGGATTGAAAGAGCGTATTGAAAGCAGCATCAAAGAACAACTTGAAAGTGACAAAGACTCCGCAAAATAACCACCCTTTAACAATTCGGTAAAAAACTGTACTGGCAACCTGGCCGGCTGCCTCATTGATAAGCCAGACATAATCGACCATAAAACCGTTGAGCTATGAGAACAGAGATTAAATCGTTCAGGCTTGGAGTAACCAGCTGTTACCTAATCTGCGGGAAAGATGTGGTACTGGTTGACAGCGGAATGCCAAACAAGCTGCAACTGTTTCAAAAGGAACTCGCAAGACTGGAGGTTGACCCGGCCCGGATCAAGCTGATTGTT
>JAFGTX010000419.1 GCA_016938815.1 Clostridia bacterium
GAGACAAGCCACCGAATACAAAGTTCCAAGAATCGTTTATATCAATAAGATGGACAAGATTGGTGCTGATTTTGAGCGCGCTATCAAGACAATCCACAACCGCTTAGGTGTTAAAGCATTTCCTATTCAGTATCCGATTGGTGCAGAATCCGAGTTCAAGGGTATCGTTGATATCATTGAAAAAACGGCGATCATCTATGATGGATCAGCTGATGAGGCAAGCAAACCGGTAGCTATACCAGCACACCTCACAGATGTTGTTGAAAAGAAAAGAGAAGAACTCATCGAAGCTATTGCAGATTTTGATGAAGAACTTATGATGAAGTATTTAGAAGGTGAAGAAATCACCAATGAAGAAATTAAAGCTGCTATTCGTAAAGGAACGCTTGCTGTTAAATTCTTCCCTGTATTATGCGGATCATCTTTTAAAAATAAAGGTGTTAAGAAAATGCTTGATGCCGTTGTTGACTATCTACCAGCACCAACTGATGTTGCTGCTGTAATCGGTCATGATTCGAACGGTAATGAGGTTGAACGTCATCCATCAGACAGCGAACCTTTCACAGCGTTAGCATTTAAGGTGATGACTGACCCTTACGTTGGACGTTTGACATTCTTCAGAGTGTACTCTGGTACTATTTCTGCAGGATCATACGTATTAAATACCAACAAAGGAAATAAAGAACGTTTTGGACGTGTGCTTCAAATGCATGCGAATCACAGAGAAGAAATCAAAGATGTTTTCGCTGGTGACATTGCAGCTGTTGTCGGTTTAAAAGAAACCACAACAGGTGACACATTAACAGCGGATAAAGATGATATCATCTTGGAATCTATGAACTTTCCAGAACCAGTTATTAACGTTGCGATTGAACCTAAAACAAAGCAAGACCAAGAAAAAATGGGTGTTGCTTTACAAAAACTTGCTGAAGAAGATCCAACATTTAGAACATTTACCGACCAAGAAACGGGTCAAACGATTATTGCAGGTATGGGTGAACTTCACTTAGAAATCATCGTTGATCGCATGAAAAGAGAATTTAAGGTAGAAGCCAATGTTGCTGAACCTCAAGTATCCTATCGTGAAACGATTGCTGGTGAAGCAGATATCGAAGGTAAATTTGTTCGTCAGTCAGGTGGTAGAGGTCAATATGGTCACGTTGTGATTAAATTTGAACCAAACCCCAATAAAGGATTTGAATTTGTTGATAAGATTGTTGGTGGTGTTATTCCCAGAGAATATATTCCAGCAGTTCAAAAAGGTCTTGAAGAAGCATTACCTAACGGTATTATTGCAGGTTATCCATTGATCGATGTTAAAGCAACGCTTCATTATGGTTCATACCATGATGTTGACTCATCTGAGATGGCATTTAAGATCGCAGCCTCTATGGCTTTGAAAGAATGTAAAACGAAAGCTAGTCCCATCATTTTAGAACCTATCATGGACGTTGAAGTCGTTTCACCGAATGATTATGTCGGTAACGTTATTGGTGATTTAACATCAAGACGTGGACGCCTTGAATCCCAAGAAGGTCGTGGTAATGCCGTTTCAATTCGTGCATTAGTACCACTTTCAGAAATGTTTGGATATGCAACTTCACTACGTTCTAACACACAAGGTCGTGCCACATTCATGATGCAATTCTCGCGTTATGAAAAGACACCTAAGTCGATTATGGACGAAATTGTGAAAAAGCGTGGAACAAACTAATCCACTTGC
>JAFGTX010000081.1 GCA_016938815.1 Clostridia bacterium
AATTACAGTAAAAGTGTAAAAAATGAAATATTTGTGAAAAATCATACAAAGTGAGCTATAATATAAATAGAAAATTTTATCAAAAGCGGGAGGCAGATACATATGAAAAGAGCAGAGCAATTACTTGGTTTGTTGAAGGAACAAGAGCTGGACAGTTTATTTTTGAATAATGTTCAAAATATTCGCTACATCAGCGGTTATACCGGTGAAGATTCCTATATTTTGATTTCGCCGAAAGGCAAGTGGTTCATTACTGACTATCGCTATAGCGAACAAGCAGAAGAAGAATGCAAAGGCTTCAAGGTCATTTGCAGAAATAGACAAGAAGTGAGTCTTGGACAGTGTGTCAACCAGATTTTAAAAGAGAATGGCCTTGTTAAAATGGGATTTGAAAGGGATCATATCAACTTTGGCATGATTGAGGACATCCGCGCTGATATAGAAGGCGTTGAAGTAGTCCCAACATCCGGACTTGTCGAATCGATCCGATACGTCAAAGATGAGGAGGAAGTTGCTTTGATGAAAAAAGCAGCCTCCATCGCGGACCAAGCCTTTGAAAAGTTGATGACGGTAATCGAGGTCGGTATGACAGAAGCGGAAGCTGTCATTGAACTGGAATATTACCTAAGACAATTAGGTGCAGATGGGGTTGCATTTGATACGATTCTGTTGGCAGGGGCGAGAACCTCTATGCCACACGGTATTCCATCGGATAAGGTCATCGAAAAGGGAGATTTTATTACCATTGATTTCGGTGCCCTTTACAAAGGCTATCGTTCGGATATGACAAGAACCTTTGTCATGGGTGAAGCCAGTGAAGAACAGATTCGCCTTTACAATTCTGTTTTAGAGGCGCAAAAGATAGGTGTTGCAGCTGTTAAATCAGGTATCTCAGGCAAAGAACCCGATGATCGCGTTAAGGAAATTCTTGAAAGAGACAACTATTATGAATATGCAGGCAAAGGCCTAGGACATGGTGTAGGTCTAAATATACACGAGCGTCCATTTCTAAGTCAGATCTGTACGGACGAATTAAAGGAGAATGGTGTGATTACCATTGAACCAGGTGTCTATATTCCAGGATTCGGTGGTGTTCGCGTAGAAGATACCGTCATCATAACGAAGGATGGCTGTGAAATCATTACACGTACGCCAAAGGAATTATTAATTATTAAATAAACAGTTTTGCCAATAAATACCCTGGATGACTTGGGGAGATTCAAGTCATCCAGGGTTTTGAGTGTAGAAAAATAGAAGTAGATCCACTAGGAGGCG
>JAFGTX010000420.1 GCA_016938815.1 Clostridia bacterium
ATGAGGAGATCGATGCGGTCCAAAAGACTTACGTTAAAGAGCCGGTTGACAAGCTGATTGAAAATATCCAAGATGAAATTCTGGAGAATCCGCATCTTTTTCAAACGGAAAGTTACATTCAGTTTTTAAATTCAGCGATGCAGATGACACCTTTTGAGTTAAAATTCTATAAAGGGACAGAACTGGTCTTGTACGTAGAACAACACAGGAAGAACCCGGACGAGATGCTGAGTATCATACGTGAAGGTGTATTCTCGGATGGTGAGGGCAACGAATACAGTTATGAGGTCGCCTTGAAGCTGCGAGAACCAAAGGACTCCTTCGTCAGCCGGTTTAATCAGAAGGTAATGGAGAATGCCATTTTATTTCTTGTGATTTATGGCATCCTGCATTTTATATTTTTCAAATATACCCTTCGAACGGTCTTTGGACCGCTGGATCGGATGAAGCGTGCGGCCATTCACATCAAAGATGAAGAGTACGATGAGGCACTGGAGTATGACGGGAGCGACGAGGTTGGTGAGGTATTTCAAGCCTTTGATGAAATGCGGCTGCGTATCAAGGAAACTGATGAAATTAGACAGCAATACGAAGAAAACCGTAAGGAGCTCATCGCAAATATCAGTCATGATCTGAAAACGCCGATCACAGCCATCAATGGCTATGTTCAGGGGATTTTGGACGGTGTGGCCAATACCGATGAAAAACTGCACTCGTACATTGAAACTATTGCAGTATATGGACGGGACATGGATACCTTGATAGATGATCTATCCCTCTTATCCAAACTGGATTTAGATGGTATCCTATTCCAATTTGAATCGGTAAGACTGGTTAATTACATCAAGGATTGCATGGAAGAATTGAATTTTGACTTAGAGGAAAAAGGCATTCAAACCTCGCTTCATGTCAATATAGAAAAAGACGCCTTGGTAAGCATCGATGGTGCTCAAATCAAGCGCGTCATGAATAATATCATTTTTAATGCGGTGAAGCACTTTGATAAGGAAGAGGCACGGTTGGAAATCACCGTTGCTGAAAGTGTTCGTGGTGCTTATTATGAAATACGCATTCAAGACAATGGCGTAGGTATTCCGAAAGAAAAGATAGATAATATATTTGAACGTTTCTACCGGGCGGATGAATCTAGAAATTCCGAAACCGGTGGCAGCGGCTTAGGCCTTTCCATAGCGCGACAAATTATCAAAGCGCATGGCGGCACTATTTGGGCAGATAGTGAAGTGGGTATCGGCACAACAATTGGTTTTACCTTGCCTAAATTGTAGGAGGCGTTTATGAAGCGAATATTGATTATTGAAGACGAACAGAAAATTGCAGAGCTTGAGCGAGATTATCTAGAAATGGAAGGCTTTGAAGTGGTGATTGCAGGTGACGGCAATACAGGCCTGAGTTTGGCACTTAATGAAGCGTTTGACTTGTTAATTTTAGATTTGATGCTGCCAGGCATTGATGGTTTTAATATTTGCCGGGAGATTAGGCAACATAAGGACCTATCCATTATTATGGTGACGGCCAAAGGGGAAAATATTGATACCATACGAGGTTTAGGTCTCGGTGCAGACGACTACATGACGAAACCATTCAATCCTCAGGAACTAGTCGCTCGTGTGAAAAGTCATATCAGGCGCTACGATTTGTTGACTTCCAAGCGCAGTCAACAGATGAGCGAAATCAATATCGGTTATTTACGCATAGAGATCGATGCGCGGCGTGTGTACGTCAACGATAAAGAAGTGGTATTTACGACGAAGGAATTCGATACGCTCTTATTGCTGGCTGAAAATCCTAACATTGTTTTCGAGAAAGGGACGATTTTTGAACGAATATGGGGTCTCGACTCGATAGGGGATTTAGCGACGGTGGCGGTACACATCCGACGCATTCGAGAAAAAATTGAAGTGGATCCTGCCAACCCTGAATACATTGAAACCGTTTGGGGTGCAGGATACCGATTCAAGAAAAGCAACTCATAAAAAAGGGGCCGTAAGGTCTTTTTTTATTGATCAGATCTATTCGGGGGGGGGGCAAGAGTTGAATAACGTCTAACAGGGAGATGGTTGCAAGAGAAACCATTTTGCGTTAAAATGGTTTCAAAAGAAACCATTTGCAAAGGAGGCAGGGTATGAACATAAATGAGGTATCGTTCGGGAAATACATATCGGTGATTATGCGTCATCAGAGGATTGTATTGGATCATGCGTTTAAAAAATTTGGTTTTAGCAGTGGACAACATGGCTTTTTTCTTGAAATTGCTACACATGAAGGTTTGAATCAAAAAGAATTGGCAGACCGACGTAAGATGACCAAGGGTACGACGAATAAAGCGATTAAGAAACTTGAAGAAGATGGTTTTGTAAGAACCCAGATTGATCCATCGGATAAACGTCTCCACTGTGTTTTTTTGACGGACCATGGGCGTGAAATCGTATTCGAAGTCAGAAAAACATTGATGACATATAGCCAAAATCTGACTGAGGGTTTGGATGATGATACGAAAACCGTTGTTTATCGGGCACTTGAACACATGGCAACCAATGTGAAAACCATGGCAGACCAAATAAAAGGAGATAGTGATGCATAAAAAAGTAAGAAATTTGACAGAAGGGAATATCCAATCTCTTTTAACGGAACTGACGATTCCGATGATTTTCGGTATTTTGGGGATTATTGCCTTTAACTTGGCGGATACCTATTTTATCGGTAAAATCGGTACAGTACAAATGGCGGCGCTGACCTTCACATTTCCGGTCGTTACGGTGATTAACAGTATCAACCTTGGGATGGGTGTCGGGACGTCGGCGGTGGTTTCCAAAGCGGTAGGGCAAAAAAACAACGACTTGGTTCGGCGCTTGTCTACAGACAGTCTGACCCTGGGTGTGCTCTTTGCCATTACAGCGATGATTATCGGAGAATTGACGATTGTGCCGCTTTTCACAGCGATTTGTGCCGATAGTACAGTCATGCCTTATATCATCCGATACATGCGTATTTGGTATGCAGGCGCACCTTTTGTCGTGATTCCTATGATCGGTAATAATGCCATACGTGCCCTAGGAGATACAAAAACCCCGAGCATGGTCATGATGTTTTCGGCGGGTGTGAATATCATACTAGACCCCATGTTGATTTTTGGCTATGGTATTTTCCCGGAGATGGGTGTTTCTGGTGCGGCGCTTGCAACTGTGATTTCAAGGGGAATCACCTTCTGCGTGGCCCTTTATGTATTGGCGATTCGTGAAAAAGTCGTTTCAATGCAGGGTGCGACGTTGGATAAAATCCTTTCAGCTTGGAAGACCATTCTTTTCATTGGGGTACCCAACGCGGTCGCTCGGATGATCATTCCCATAGGCACAGGTATTATCACAGGACTCATATCCGGATTTGGACATGATGCGGTCGCTGGGTTTGGTGTTGCTACTCGATTGGAGTTTTTGGCTCTTGCGGTTGTAGGCTCATTGGCATCGGTCATCCCTATTTTCGTAGGACAGAACTTTGGCGCAGGGGCTTTTGACCGTATACATGAAGCGATACGGCTGAGTCAGCGATTTGTTGTCTTTTATGGCATTGGGGTTTACGTCGTGCTTTCACTTATTGCAAGACCGGTGGCGATGCTTTTTTCGTCTGAACCAGCGGTAGTGGACGTGATTGTACTTTATATGCGGGTGGCTTCAGCCGGTTATGCCTTCTTAGGCATCCTGCAGATTATGACGGCATCCTTTAACGCCCTTCATAAACCAGTGAAAGGCGCTCTTCTCAATCTGCTCCAGATGATTGGCATCTATGTCCCAATGGCACTGATGGCGTCCAAGTGGTTTGGGCTGATCGGTATATTTGGTGCTTTTGCAGTTTCTTATGCGATCATCGCTGCGCCGAGTGTGCTTATTTTCAATAAAGTCATTAGACGGGTGGAAGAGGAAACTTTGCTCAATTTATAATAAAAAAATGCGCAGGACCACTTTATATAAAAGTGGTCCTGCGCTGTTTAATTTGATGGGATTACAAATGATAGAGATTACATGTGGCCTTTAACAGCTTCTGTAATTTGCATGTCATTGAGTTCATAGAGCGTTGTTGCGATTTTACCCTCTTTAGTGATGATCACTGCTGGGAAGCTCTCAACCTTTAAGCGGTCCGCAATGCCTGTTGACTTATAAACGTCCACTCTGTTGACCACGAGCTCAGAACCGAATTGGTTCTCAATTTTCTCAACGTGGGATAAAAATTCTCTTGAGTCTTGATCGATGGCGTTGTAAAGGTAGATCAGACCCACTTTTTCTTTTTGCATGATCTTTTCTTCAAAGATTTCTGATTCCGCGATATATTTTTCTGCAGCAGTACCCGCAATAGCACCATCACCAACTGCTGTAGCGATTTGCTTCAACCATTTGTCAGTAACGTCACCAATCGCAAATACACCATCAATGTTGGTTTGTTTTTTATCGTCTACTGGGATGTATTTTCTATTGGTCAAAGTCACTTGACCTTCGAATAATTCTGTATTTGGAATGTAGCCGATGAATTCGAAACAGTTGTCGCATGATACAGGAATCAACTCATCTGTTTTCACGTTCTTAAGTACGACGCGCTCAAGGTGCTCTTCACCTTCGAAAGCGTGTACAACGGAATTCCAAACGAATGCCATTTTAGGATTTGAAAGCGCTGCATTTTTCGCGATTTCATTACAGTCCATGATACCTTCATCGTGCATCACTGATACGGTAACTTTGCTTGCAAACTTAGTCAGGAACATGCCTTCTTCAATGGCAGCATCACCAGAACCGATGACAACAACGTGCTTGTCAGTGTTCGCAGCTGCATCACAGGTTGCACAGAAGGAAATACCTTTGTCAAAAAGGTAGTTTTCTTCATCGATACCACCGGTAACACGTGGACGACCGCCTGTAGCGATGATCACGGTTTTAGCGATATATTTGTTTCTGAAAGTCTCTACAATTTTCTCTTCGCCAGTTAAATCAACGGATTTAACGGCTGTTAATTTAAATTCAACACCAAGATTTTTGGCTTGTTGCTTCATTAAGTTAGTAATGGTTTCGCCTTTTGGTTCGTCAGGAAAACCAGGATAGTTTGCTATTTCATTTGTATAAGTAGCAAGACCACCAACGAGTGCCTTCTCGATGAGAAGCGTCTTCAGTCGTGCTCGACCTGTGTAAATCCCAGCCGATAGTCCTGCAGGACCGCCACCGATGATGACGACGTCATAATGTTCTACTGTTTTTTCTCTAGCCAATGTATAAGTCACTCCTTACATGAAGTATTTAACCAATAGTTTACTGCCGACAATTGCGCCCCCGAACATACCTAATGCGAAGACCCAACCTGATAAAGATAAAGAGGCAATACCGCTAAATAAAGCACCGATATTACAGCCGTAAGCGATTCTTGCACCATAACCCATGAGGAGACCGCCAAGAATAGCTGCAACAATTTGTCTTTTGGTTTTGATCTTCTTAATCTTAAAACCAGAAGCAAGCAAAGTTGTTGCTAAGGCACCAAAGATGATACCTAGATTTCTCCAAGTGCCGGCATGGTTCATAAAACCTGCATCCAGAGTGGATTGTGCACCAGAGCTGGCAAAATAATACCATTTGTCTACGTTGCCGCCAATCGCTTCGTAAATCCAAGCACCCCAGTAAGCGAAGACCCCTGAAACGCCCCATGGATTTCCGGTCGATGCTAGTGTAATGATCTGGAAGATTGCCAGAAGCATCGCTGCAGCGACATAGGTAAGCGGACTTTTTATCCAACGTTGATAATACTCATTTTCTTTAACTTTATCGAAAAATTTCACTTTCTTTTCTGTATTTTCCAAAGTATGGACACCTCCTAATTTTGAAGTGTGTTTATATTATTTAGTTTTTTCGATAATTACTTCCCACTCACCGTCGTCTACTTCTTCTACTTCAACGTTGTGACCGTCTTTTGTAGCCCACTCAGGTAAGTTTTTCATAGCACAGCTGTGGTCGATTTGCACGATAAGGACATCGCCAACTTCTAATTCAGCCAATTTATTTTGCGCCTTTACTAATGGTACTGGACACGCTTCACCAAAACAATCAAGTACTACTTCTTTCATAATAATTACCTCCATAAATTAAATTATTTTTATTTTTTTAATAAGTTCGTTTATTCAGCTTTTCTTTTCTCTTCGTATTTCTCAGCAGCTATATAGAGCAAGCCGATAATAGCAAGTTGAACGGCAATTGCGCCAGCCCAACCGAATACATCCGGAAGAAAGATCGCTTTTCCTTTAGATATAACGTGGTATTTCCACCATCCAAAATCGTGTGCGCCCCATAATGAGCCAACTGTGAAAAAGAATAGGGAAATAAGTTGCATATGGAAACCTTCACCGACACGCATCAGTGTACCCGATGCACATCCGCCAGCGATGACCATACCGATGCCAAAGATAAAGGCGCCGATTACAGTAGCGAAGCTTACTGGAACGACATAGCTCATACCAGGCATTGGAAGACCTTGAGCTGCATAGCCATATTTGATAGCAGCGAAGCCAAGGGTTGTAATCGCAAAAGCAATCAGAACTGCTCTTGTAAGCGAAGTCCCACCAGTCAGGTAAGGATCACGCATAGAAGCTGTAAAACAAAATCTTCCTTTTTGCAATATGGCTCCGAAACAAATGCCGGTTACCCAAAACAGTGCTAGTGTTGGACTCTTTGTGCCAAGGGCAATGCCTATTACAAGGATTATTGCAACAAGAGTTACACCAAAAGGAATTTGATTTTTCTTAGGCTTTTTTCTTGAAGCGGAAGAACTTCTTCTGCTTACTGTTTTTTCTTCAGCCATTGAATCACTCCTTAAATGATTTCTTTAACAAACTTTGATACTAACTTAACAATCTCACACTAATAATATACCATCATCTGGAGACAAAACAACACTCGTAAATATGAATCAATATAAGAAAAACTTATAGCAAATATGATAAACTAAATGTAATAATAGGATTAGAAATAGTTTGTTAAAAAAAAATCGAAGTCCATGAGGTGGTTTGATGAATATTTCAGCTTTAAGGTTCTATAAGGAAGTTGTGGAGATGAAAAGTATCTCAAAGGTAGCTCAGAACAGTCATATATCGCAATCAGCACTGAGTCAGATGATGCAGAAGCTTGAGTCTGAATTGGGTTATCAATTACTGAATAGAAGTAACAAAGGTGTGTATCCTACAGAAATGGGTAAAATTGTCTATAAGTATTCCGGGACAATGATTCGAATTCATGAAAAAATGATGGATGAACTTGTGTCTCATCAACACCAGTTAGCCAATGTTAAAATCAATGGCTACGGTTCCTTTATCAATTATTCCTTGCCTTGTATCATGTACAAGATTAAGAAAAAATTCCCTATGTATAAATTTGAGTTGCATTCCAAGACCAATGAAGAAACCTTCAATGATTTGCTCAATGAAGTGACGGATATAGGCTTTGTAAACGAAACGCCTCTTGATGAAAGCATTTTATATGACTATATCGGTAAGGAGCGGATTGTGCTGGCAGCTAGTGTAGATAGCCGTATTCCAGATACTATTACGGTACAGGAGTTAGTGAAGTATGAAATGATTCTTCTAGACAGTGATTCGACGTTGCACAATTTTTTGAAAAAGAAATTGAAATTGGTTGGACTATCTTTAGATGAATTGAACATTCTCTTTGAAATCGACTCTATTGGTGCCGCTAAGTCCTCGGTGCGTAATAATTTAGGTGTGAGCTTCTTGCCTTATATGGCCATAAAAAAAGAACTCTACCAGAAAGAGTTCAAAATAGTGGAAATAGAAGACTTTGACTTGGATTACAACATTTATCTAGCATCTCGTAAGGATACTAAGAATGGCTCTAACTTGACGCCAATCGTTAAATATTTTATTAAGAGTGGTTCTAGTGAATTTTGTTGATGATTCTTGGTGGGCTTATCGTTTGGTAATGACGATTTCCCATACGCCGTTGAGGACTTCGTCGATGTCAATGTCATGGGGAGAATTTTTATAGTAGTCATCAATGGATTCCATGACACAGCTGTGATCGACGACAACCATAAAGGATTCGCCGACAGCGATGGATTTCAAGGTCTTTTGGATTTTGAGAAGTGGTATGGGACATACGTCGCCAAAACAGTCTATCTTGTTCATGAGAGCACCTCGTTATTCGAAGAATTAACCAAATTATAGCATGAAATGGAGGCAAGCATGAAAAAATTATCAATTATCATTCCTGTATACAATAGTGCCTTGTCTCTGAAGGCTTTGAATAAAGAGATGAACGACTACTTTCAAAGGCTGGATTACAAGGTTGAAAAGATATTTGTCGATGACTGCAGTAGCGATTCGAGTCTAGAAGTCCTTTTGGAGATTCAGACGGAGTCAAAGACGACAAGTAAGCCCTTTGAAGATCGGGTGAAGGTCATTGAACTCAAACGTAACACTGGTCAACAAAATGCCCTTTTCTGTGGTCTCCACTACGCGACGGGAGACCTTGTTTTGACGCTAGATGACGACCTACAGCATGACATCAGCCATGTTGGACCTATGCTGGCATTGCTGAGCGAGGGCTATGATCTGGTCTACGGCGTACATGCGATTGCGGAAGGCGATATACGCTCTTTGGGTTCAAAACTCACAGGCTATTTTTTCAGAAAGAATTATCCTGCTCTGGATGGCAAACGTGTCAGCAGTTTCAGGGTCTTTAAATATACCTTGGCAAAAGAGGTCTTGGCGTGCGATTATGCCTTTATTTACCTCAGTGCCTTGCTGCTTCGGCAAAAACCTTTGGTCGCCAATATTGACATTCAAAAAAGAGCACGCGTACACGGTCGGTCCGGCTACAACCTGAAGCGACTGATGATCTTATTTTTAAAATTGATTTGGTTTTACGGAAACCTCGTTCCCGAATGCTTAAAACCAACTGGAGAGGCTTATGAAGAATCTGATGATACTCGGTGCGGGCAATTGCCAGCTAAATGCCATTAAACGAATCCGCGAGCTTGGATTTAGGGCAGTGGTCAGTGATAACCGACTCGATTCACCGGGCAAGAGGATGGCAGATGTATCTGTACTTGCAGATACATTTTCTTATGAACAAACCTATAAAAGCGCTGTTACAGAGGCAGTGGACGGCATTATGACCAGTGGTACGGACCAGCCGGTGCTGACGGTCAACAAGGTGGCTTCCACGCTTGGACTGCCACAACTTCTGGATGTAGAAACCGCCCTATGGGTGACTGATAAAAGCCATATGAAGCGATTGTTCACCAAACACGGCATTCCAACGGCACCTTATGCCCTTTGCAAAGCGGATTTCAAGGACGAGGCACTGGACCATATTGAACCGCCTTACGTCATTAAACCCGTGGATTCTCAAGGACAACGGGGGATTTACAAAGTGAATAGCCTTGAAGAGATTAGAAGTCGTCTAAAAGATGTGCTGTCATATTCACGGTCCGATGAGATCCTCGTGGAAAGCTACTATGAAAACGATGAAATCACGGTGACGGGATGGGTTGAAAGAGGCGCGTTACACGTTTTAACGGTTACAGACCGGGTGACCTTTGGCAGCGACAGCCACATTGGTGTTTGTCTGGCTCATGAATACCCGTCAAGACAGCTAAACACCCATCGAGACGACATTATGGCCTTGACGGAAAAACTCTGTGAGGTTTTCCATATTGAATCAGGCCCCATCTATTTTCAATACCTCGTGGGCGCCAAAGGCGTCCTTGTCAACGAGATTGCCTGTCGGATCGGTGGCGCTTATGAGGATATTTTCGTGCCCCTTGTGACGGATGTTCCCTTATTGGATTTGACCATCCTATCCAGCGTTGAACCGGAAGGTGACCGTCTAAATGGCCTGAAAGAAGTGTTTGATCATTATGTCTATTCCGAGAAGGGGGCGAGGGTTTCCGTGCAGCTCTTTTTCTGCAAGGAAGGTAGCGTCTCTGCTTTGACTGAGAGAAGTGCACTACTGGAGCTGCCTTATGTGGTGGATATGTGTTATAACATCAAGGTAGGAGAGGTTATCCCCTCCATCGAAAATGCCAGCCAACGTGCGGGCTATGCCATTCTTCAGGCACAAGACGAGGACGCGCTTCAGGCATGTATTGAAAAATTTTATGAGACCATGCAGGTCTTAGATGATAGAGGCAATAATTTAGTGATGAAGCAGAAACGTATCTATAGAGACTAAGTGGTGGAGGACCATATGAAAAAGAGATGGATTGTATTAGTGACTGGCTTAATGACAGTGCTTGCCTTGCTTATAGGCTGTGCTTCAAAGGATCAGGCGACTGAGAAAAAGATTGTCATTGCAGAACAGTTCGGACTGGCCTATGCGCCCCTGCAAGTGATGCAGGCCAAAGGCTTTTTGGAAGCGTCCTTACCGGATTATGAAATAGAATGGGTTAAGCTCGGCAATACGGCGGCCATTAGAGAAGCGATTCTTGCAGATGCTCTAGATGTAGGGTTTTTAGGTATTCCACCTTTTCTGATCGGTTATGGGAACGGCATGGACTGGGGCATCTTCACTGGGTTATCCAGTGCGCCACTCGGTCTGGTGACCAGTGACCCCTCGATTACGACGCTGGACGATATCCGCGTGACAGATCGAATCGCTTTGCCGCAACCGGGCAGTATTCAACATATTCTTTTATCCATGGCGGCGGAGCAGACCTTTGGCCAGGCGGATTATTTTGACCAGCAGTTGGTGACGATGAAACATCCGGACGGGATGAACGCCTTGTTGTCCGGAGGTGATGTGACGCTGCATTTCACGTCACCACCCTACCTTTTTGAAGAATTGGCACAGCCGAATTTGTCTCAAGTCATCGATGGTACAAGCTGTTTTGGCGGCGAATTCACCTTTATCGTAGGGATGACGACTCAAACCATCAAACAGGATGGGATGGCTTTTGAAGCATTGAAAGGGGCTGTTGCGGATGCCATTGCATTTATGGATGACCATCCGGAAGAGACGGTTGCGATATTAAGCGATTATTACGATTATGATGAAGCGACCCTTGAGGCTTATGTTTATGAGCGAGGAATCAACTATTCTACAGAGGTTCTTGGTCTTGAACGCTTTATTGAATTTATGACGACAAACGGCTTGCTTGAAAAGCCGATTGAAGCAGAGGCGATTCTATGGTAAAAATCAAATGGTCGCGCTATCTTTTCCTTATAGCGGTACTGCTGCTGTGGGAAGGGGTTGCCATGTCCGGGCATTACAACAGCATCTTGTTTCCGCGCATCGAGACCATTGCAGGGGCATTTTGGGCGGACATGCTTTCCGGGGCTCTGATCCGAGCGGTCATCTACAGCGTGTATGTCATTGCCAAGGGCTTGCTGGTGGCTATTCTTATAGGGGGAGTCTTGGTCTTGCTTGCACGATGCCGACCTTGGATGGAGGATATCGTCGAGCTTTTCGTTACGGTGGCGCACCCCTTGCCGGGTATTGCGATTTTACCTCTGGTCATCCTGTGGTTCGGTATTGGCGAAAAGGCGATACTTTTCGTCGTGGTGCATTCTATGCTATGGCCCATGGTCATCACATTGAAAGCGGGCATTGAACAGATTCATCATCGATACGCCCGTGTAGGGAAAGCCTTCCATTTCAGCCTAAGTAAGAGACTGATCCATCTTTATGGCATGGGAGCTGTGCCTAGCTTGATCACTGGCGCTAAAATCGGTTGGAGTCGGGGATGGCGTGCTTTTATCAGTGCAGAGATGGTTTTTGGTATCGTTGGACAGAAAAGCGGACTGGGCTGGTATATTTTCGAGCAACGGGTTTATATGAATACACCCAAGTTGTTTGGAGGCTTACTGACCATCATGCTTTGTGGTCTGATCATAGAAAGGCTTATTTTCGAGAAAGCGGAAAATGCCGTTGCAAAAAGGTGGTATTAGCCTATGGAAACACTGATGAGCATTAAGGATTTGACAAAATCATACGGTGATGAAAAGGTGCTGGAACATCTGACTTTTGACATCTATGCAGGTGAAATTCTCGTTGTACTTGGGGTTTCTGGCGCAGGCAAAAGTACCTTGCTCAATATCCTGTCGGGACTGGAAAAAGATTATTCTGGACGCGTCGAATGGCGTGATAAAGTTTTTGAGCAGTGTGAAGTGCCGTTACCCATCGTCTTTCAGGATTTTGATCAACTGCTACCCTGGTACACCGTTGAAAAGAATATTTTATTACCCTATAGGCGCAAGGTGTTAGCCCCTAAAGACATGGAAATCATAGCTTTTCTTGGACTGGAAGCGCATTTGAAAAAATATCCCCATGAGCTTTCCGGGGGCATGAAGCAGCGGGTGGCTATCGGCAGAAGTCTGCTTTCAGACGGTCAGATCATCTTCATGGACGAGCCTTTTGGCAGTCTTGATAATCAAAGACGCCAGCAACTGCAAGCGTTGATTATTGATATTAACGAGCGTTATGGGCGAACCATCGTCTTTATTACTCACGATATACAGGAAGCCAAATACCTTGCCAGTCGCATCGGTGTAATTGATGAAGCCGGACATTTTAGAATAATTGAAAAGGAGACCTTATAGGACCAATGTCATTAAGTTAATTTATATTATTTAAAAGATGATCAAAAGATATATTCTATTGGTCATCTTTTTTAATGACACGAACC
>JAFGTX010000082.1 GCA_016938815.1 Clostridia bacterium
GGTATGAAGTATGCAGGCGGAGAATTGGATACAGCTAATATTGACGCTTTATTAACAGGTCTTTCAGGTTCGTTCAATTTATCTCCAATTCTTTTATTAGCACCAGTGCTTGTTATCGTTATCGTTGTACTTAAAACACCAGCTATTCCTGGTTTATTCGGCGGAGCGATTCTTGGTGGTTTATTTGCAGCTATGTTCCAAGGTGCTGGCATGTCAGATATTATCGGCGCGTTACACTATGGCTACGAATCAGCAACTGGTATTGAAGCAATCGACAGTTTATTATCACGTGGTGGTATGGACTCGATGATGTGGACGGTATCCTTAATCCTTTGTGCCATGACTTTCGGTGGCGTTATGGAGAAAACTGGTATGCTTCACGCGATTGCAGAACAAATCCTTAAACTTGCAAAGAATACAGGTTCTTTAGTAACAGCTACAATCTTCACTGCAGTTGTTATGAACTTGATCGCTGGCGACCAATACCTTTCTATCGTAATTCCTGGTAGAATGTATAAGTCTGCTTTTGATGAAAGAAACTTACATCCTAAAAACCTTTCAAGATGTCTTGAGGACTCAGGTACCTTGACATCGCCAATGATTCCATGGAACACTTGTGGTGCTTACATGATTTCTACATTAGGTATCGCACCATGGACTTATGTACCATACTGTTTCCTTAATATCTTGAACCCACTCGTATCTATTTTCTACGGATTCACAGGTATTACAATGGAAAAAATCGAGCCTACAACAACAGAGGCTTAGGTAAAAAGAGTAAACCCATATGTTTGTTAGGAGACCTTCGTAAGAGGGTCTCTTTTTCGTGATAAATGACACCCTTTATTAACAGAAAATCGATTCTGTGGTAAAATGGTTATAACAACATTTGTTTAATTGGATGTTAAACAACCACTGATGTGAATTGGCGGTTAAAATAATTATTTTGGTGATTATTTATGAAGGGTGTAAGAGAAGTATTAGAAAGTAAAATTTTAACGTATGAGCAAAAGGTGTTGGCATTGGCACGGTTGGCTGAAGATAGCGTTCATCCGCTTCGCATGTCAGACGAATTGAAGGAAACGATGGAAAAAGGGATCATTTGCGATTTGAATGAAGGTCACGCACCATATCGACCGCGTTATATCGTGCCGGATTATCCGCTTTTCATGGCGCAAGGCAGCGCATTTTTGGAATTATCGCCGCCAAAGACCTTGGATGAAGCGCTGAATAATCTTTTGATTCTTTATAAGCACGTACCATCGATTACGAGTTTTCCTGTCTATATCGGTAATTTAGATACGCTTCTAGAGCCGTTTATGTCAGACGAGTCAAAGGATTATGAAAGTTTAAAGCGTTTCTTTATCCATATTGATCGAACGATTACTGATTCTTTTTGTCATGGCAATGTTGGACCTAAGGCAACAAAAGCAGGTCAACTGATTCTTAGAGTTCAAAGAGAGCTGGAAACATCTATTCCAAACCTGACGATGAAAGTGAATGGTGATACGCCTGATAGTTTCGTGATTGATGGCATCAATACAGCACTCAAGACTGCAAAACCAAGTTTTGCGAATGACGAGATTTTTGCACCGGAGTTTACGGGTGACTATGGTATTGTAAGCTGTTATAACGGTTTGCCAATTGGTGGCGGCAGCTATACCTTGATTCGAATGAATCTTGCTAAGCTGGCTCAGACGACAAAAAATAAAAAAGAATTTCTTGATCAAGCCTTGCCAATGGCTGCGAAATTGATTATCGGTTATATTGATGAACGTATTCGTTACCTTGTAGAAGAAAGCAATTTCTTTGAAAGTAGTTTTCTTGTACGTGAGCATTTGATTAATAAGGATAAATTTACTGCGATGCTTGGTGTCATCGGTCTAGCGGAAGCGGTGAATCATTTTTACGATGACGGCACACTAGAAAGTCATTTTGGCTATAATGCCGAGGCGGACGATTTTGGCGAAACAATCATAGAAACTTTGGATCAATTGGTAAAAGAACATCAAAGCGTTTATTGCCTTGGAACCAACCAAAAGATTCTCCTGCATGCTCAAGTGGGCATAGACACGGACGAAGGTGCATCGCCGGGATGTCGTATCCCTATTGGTGAAGAACCACCGATGGGCACGCATTTGAAGCAATCTGCAAGATTCCACAAGTATTTCCCATCGGGCATTGGCGATGTCTTTAGGTTTGATGAGACTGTTGAACGCAATCCAGAATATATGCTGGATATCATCAAGGGTGGCTTTGAACTAGGTATGCGTTATTTCTCCGCTTACGGTGAAAATGCAGATGTGGTCAGAATCACAGGCTATCTTGTGAAACGTTCTGAAATTGAAAAGCTGAGACAGGATCAACAAGTCTTAAGGGATACCGTTGCTCTAGGGATGGGCGCTGATGACAATCAGCATGTGCTTTCCAGAAAGCTGAGAAAATAATGTGATGAGAGCTTGACGCGTTGTTGCAGTTGAGCTCTTTTTATCGTAGATTTGAATAATGGGTAAACTTGAAGATAGGATGGTGGTTCTGATGAAGGGTTGTATCAATAATATCATCCCTTTTAGCGCTGTCGATGGTGTAGGCAATCGGATGATTGTTTTTTTTCAGGGTTGTAATTTCAAGTGTTTGTATTGCCATAACCCGGAGACGATTCCCTTTTATAGCGTGGCGGATTATAAAGATGGCATGGTTATGACGCCGGAGATGATTACCGAGAAGGCAAAGGAACAGATGCCTTTCATAAGAGGGGTGACACTTTCTGGTGGAGAATGCACGGCAAACTATGATTTCTTACTGGCAACGGTCAAGTTGCTGAAGCAGGAAAAGATTCATGTGCTGATTGATACCAACGGTTTTGTCGAGCAAAGCAAGCTGATTGAGCTTGCGAAATATGCCGATGGTTTTATGCTGGACATCAAAGCAATGGATTCAGGGGAACATATTTGCTTGACCGGCGTTTCCAATGACTTGGTATTAGCATCGTTTGAAACTCTTTTGAAAATGGGTAAACTGACGGAGGTTCGAACGGTGGTGCTTGGCAATCTCATTGACAGTAGGTCAACGGTGGATGCTGTGAGTAAAATGATTGCTGCTGCGAATCCTGAAGTACCTTACAAGTTGATTCGATTCAGGCGCCACGGTGTTTCGGAAGCGGGAAAAGATTTGGAAATTCCAGCCGAGTCTCTAATTGAAGAATTGAAACAGCTGGCTTTGCGTAATGGTGTTGTAACAGTAATAACACTTTAATCGAATGTATGTTTGTGTTATGATGAAGTTGGGTGATGATTAATGTATGAATATATAAAAGGCGATATTGTTGATTTTGGATTGGATTACTTGGTTATTGAGTGCAATAATATAGGATATCATATCCATTCATCACAACATACGATTGCAAGTTTAATGGAAAATAAAGAAAATGTCAGTGTTTTTACAAAGCTGATTGTTAAAGAAGATGATATGAGTCTGTGCGGTTTTTCGTCACGCAGGGAGTTGGAAGTATTTAAGCTGCTCATTTCTGTCAGTGGCATTGGCGTCAAGGTGGCACTAGGGATGTTGTCTGCTTTTCATTTTGATGAACTTTTGAGTATCATTCAGACTGAAAATGTCAACATGCTTACTAAAGCGCCGGGTATCGGTAAGAAGACGGCACAGCGCGCGGTATTGGAATTAAAGGATAAGGTGGCCAAACACTTTGATGAAGTGCTTGTACCGAACGTGACGTTGGTGACTCATGAAGTTTCCGATGCGATGTCGGATGCCATCAACGCTCTGGTAGCGCTTGAATATAGACATACGGATGTTAAGAAGGCATTATCCGCCTTCTCAGGCGATATAGACAACGTGGAAGAGATTATTAAATTTGGTCTGCTTCAATTAAGCGTATTGTAATGGCAGGTGATTTGATGACAATGAATCGATTTGTGACGCCGAGTTTCACGGAAGAAGATATAACGAATGAGTATTCCTTAAGACCCCAGCATATGAACCAGTATATTGGACAGAAAAAGACGGTAGAGAAGCTCAGTATCTTCATCGAAGCAGCACGTCAGAGAAATGAAAGCTTGGATCACGTGCTTTTGTATGGTCCGCCGGGACTTGGTAAGACGACGATGGCCACCATCATCTCTAATGAAATGGAGGTTAATATCAAAGTGACTTCGGGTCCTGCAATCGAGCGGCCAGGAGATTTGGCGGCGATTTTGACCAATCTTAAAGAGAATGATGTTTTGTTCATTGACGAAATTCACAGACTATCCCGAAATGTTGAAGAAGTACTCTATCCAGCGATGGAGGATTTTGTGCTGGATATTATTATTGGAAAGGGTCCTCAGGCTCGGTCAGTGAGATTGGATTTGCCAAGATTTACGCTGGTAGGAGCGACAACCCGTGCAGGGAATTTATCTAGCCCCTTGAGGGACCGATTTGGTGTGGTCTGCAAATTAGAGCTTTACTCGCCAGATGAATTGGCCTTGATTGTAGAGCGGTCGGCAGATGTTCTGGATATCCAAATCGATAAACAAGCGACCAATGAAATTGCTCGACGAAGTAGAGGGACACCGAGATTGGTCAACCGTCTTCTTAAAAGGGTAAGAGACTATGCACAAGTGAAGGGTGACGGGATCATTCACAAGGACATTGCTGATGCTGCACTGGATTTGTTGGAAGTAGATCGGCTGGGTCTTGACCATGTGGACCGAAAAATACTCTATACCATTTATGACAAGTTTTCGGGAGGACCGGTAGGGGTGGATACGTTAGCTGCTTCAACGGGTGAGGAGCGCAATACGATTGAGGATGTTTATGAGCCATATTTGCTCCAACTTGGCTTCATCAGCAGAACACCTCGTGGACGTGTCATTACTGAAAGAGGATGTGCGCATATAGGTCGCCAAATGCTGGCGGAAGATATAAAATGGGACGTATAAGGGGTGCTGTATGAAAAAAATAGGTTTGATATTGGCTTTTTTATGGGTAATACTCATCAGCGGGTCGAGTTTTGCAGCTTATTCAGGTGATGAGCTGATTAGAGTTGGTCTCAATTACGACAATAAAAATGCAGCAAGGGTGTCGGTGACCAGTGACGATGCTTTGGCACTTTTCACTGTAATCGATAGAGCGCCTGTTCAGATCTTCGAATGTGATGCGAAAAGTGCAAGCTTTGAAAAAGGCGCTACGGGTGACCTGAATGTGATTCTTGACAAGCGTTATGACACCTTTTCAGAGCTTTATGCAGATGCGGGTGCCTTGCGACAAAAATACAGTACGGCATTTTATTATTATAATAATGGCTGGTATTTGGTATTGGGAAGATATGATTCTTCAAATCAAGCCAAGAATAAATTGAGCAGTTTTTCTGCTGTCTCTTCCAGTGACCTTTCTATTAGAGAAAGCACGGATGATGACGTTTCTATTCAAGTCGGCGGTAAGACGGTTATGGCTTATTCCAGTGCATCCTCTGATTTTTTTGTTGCATCTGTCAATTATCCTAATAGTGGTTTGGTTGCCTATGGTGACAAAGTCTATAGAGGCGGCATTGGTACAAATAGAACGGCGCTTAACGATATGGCGGTCATCAATTATCTGGTGATGGACCATTATCTTTATGGTGTATTACCAAAGGAAATGTCTGAATCTTGGCCAAAGGAAGCGCTGAAAGCTCAAGCGGTCGTTGCACGAAATTTTGCGATTGCAAATTTCGACAAGCATGGCGAGGAAGGCTATGATTTGTGCAGTACAACAAATTGTCAGGTCTATGGCGGTTATGGTGTCGAAAAGCCTAGTTCCAATTTGGCGGTTGACGAATCTTCAAGAGACTTGTTATATTATAATGATGAGTTGGTCGTCGGCTATTATCATGCCAATAGTGGGGGTAAGACGGCGGATATTGAAAGCGTATGGTCGGCAGAGGTGCCGTATCTACAAAGTGTAGAGGACCCTTATTCATTGGATGCTCCCAATGCCGATTGGACTGTGGAATTATCTCCAAAGGCTATCGAACAGCAATTGGCTGATCAGAACTATTTCATTGGCACACTAAAGGGTATCAAGATTTGTGATGTGGCAGATGACGGTAGGGTTCAGGTCATCGATTTTATTGGCGATAAAGGAACGGCTACCTTGAAAAAGGAAGAAATGCGTAAAGTTTTCGGCTATGTCGCTTTTAAGAGCATTTATTTTGATCTCATATCGGGTGATGTGTTGTCTGTAGCCAATACCACTCAATACTCTGACGTAACTTTGGCGGATGCTAAAGTCTTCAACGGTGAAACAACGACCCCTCTATCCAGCAAGAATAGTGTGACCATTATTGGAATGGAGGGACGTACGACGGTGGATATGACACCTTCAAACTATACCTTTGTTGGCCATGGTTTTGGTCATGGCATTGGCATGAGTCAGTGGGGCGCTAAGAAAATGGCTGAAGAAGGGTTTGACTACGAAGGAATTTTGTACCATTATTATACAGGTACGCAATTAATAAACAATTAGAGGTGGAACGTGAATAAATCGGATTTTTATTTTGACTTGCCGGACGAGCTGATTGCACAGCATCCCTTGGAGGATCGATCATCTTCAAGGTTATTGGTTTTGGATAAGTCAGATGGTTCTATAGAACACAAGGTTTTTAGAGATGTCATCGATTATTTTGAAGCAGGCGATTGTTTGGTTTTAAACGATTCTAGGGTTTTGCCTGCAAGAATTTTCGGTGTCAAGGATACAGGAGCGAGCGTTGAATTTCTTTTGCTCAAACGTATGGAAGGCGACCGATGGGAGACTCTTGTCAAGCCAGGCAAACGCGCCAAAGTAGGCTCGAAATTTACTTTTGGCGATGGGCTGCTTGAGGGTGAAATCGTTGCATTGGCTGAAGAAGGGGCCCGTATTATAGAATTCAGATACAAAGGTATTTTTGAAGAAATTCTAGATCAGCTGGGTACCATGCCTTTGCCGCCCTATATTACGGCACAGCTTGAAGATCAAGAACGTTATCAAACGGTTTATTCCAAGGTAACAGGTTCGGCAGCAGCACCGACTGCAGGACTTCATTTTACGGAAGAACTGTTAGGGACTTTTAAAGCGAAGGGTGTACATATCTGTTATGTAACACTGCATGTCGGTTTAGGGACCTTTAGACCGGTTAAGGTCGATAATATTTTAGAGCATGAGATGCACTCGGAGTATTACGAGATTTCAAAGGAAACGGCTGAAGTCATTAACCTGGCTAAGGCATCGGGTAAAAAAGTGGTGTCTGTAGGTACCACATCGACTCGAACTTTGGAGAGTGCCTGCGATTCAGAGGGCAAACTGAGTGAAAAAAGCGGGTGGACGGATATTTTCATTTACCCGGGTTATGAATTTAAGGTGATTGATCGACTGATTACCAATTTTCACTTGCCTGAATCGACTTTGATTATGCTGGTAAGTACACTGGCGGGTCATAAAGAAGTGATGCATGCCTATGACGTGGCGGTAGAAGAACGTTACCGTTTCTTCAGTTTTGGCGATGCCATGTTTATTAAATAGTGATTTGGAGGAAACATGAGTTTTGAATATGAATTATTAAAAGAATGTAAGCAAAGTGGGGCGAGACTTGGTAAACTACATACGCCGCACGGTATCATAGAAACACCAATTTTTATGCCAGTAGGCACACAGGCGACGGTGAAAAGTTTGACGCCGGAAGATTTGCATGATGTGGAGGCGCAAATCATTCTGTCTAATACTTACCATCTGTTTTTACGTCCAGGACATGAATTGATTGCCAAAGCGGGTGGTCTTCATAAATTCATGAATTGGGATGGACCAATCTTGACGGACAGTGGTGGATTCCAAGTATTCAGTTTAGGTGACTTGAGAAAAATCACAGAAGAAGGCGTTGAATTCAGATCACATATCGATGGCTCGAAAAAATTTATTTCGCCTGAAAAAGCGGTTGAGATTCAAACGGCTTTGGGTTCAGATATCATGATGGCATTTGACGAATGTGCGCCGTATCCTGCGGATCGTCAATATGTAAAAAATTCTCTTGAGCGTACAACGAGATGGCTTGAGCGTTGTGTCAAAGCCCATAAGAATACGGAAAATCAAGCCCTTTTCGGTATCGTTCAAGGCGGTATGTACAGAGACCTTAGAGAGCAAAGTGCAGAGCAGATTCTTCGGTTCGACTTGCCGGGTTATGCGGTAGGTGGTCTCAGTGTCGGTGAGCCGAAAGAATTGATGTATGAAGTATTGGATTATACAACGCCGCTTTTGCCGCCAAACAAACCAAGGTATTTGATGGGTGTTGGAACACCTGATTGTATATTCGAAGGAGTTATTCGTGGTATTGATATGTTTGACTGTGTATTGCCTACGAGAATTGCGAGAAATGGTACGGCGATGACGTCTCAAGGTCGATTGACAATCAAGAATGCCCAGTACACAGAAGACTTTACACCACTGGACCCTGAATGTGATTGTTATGTATGCAAAAATTATACAAAGGCCTATTTAAGACATTTGTACAAGGCTAACGAAATCTTGTCAGCGCGTTTGATGAGTTATCACAATCTCCATTTCTTGTTGAATTTGATGAAAAATATTCGTCAGGCAATTACGGAAGACCGTCTATTAGATTACAAAGATGAGTTTTTTGCAAAATATTATGGCGACAAAGAACCTTCAAAAGTAATTAAATAAAAAAGAAGGATTTTCAAAATTTTTATAGAATTATTA
>JAFGTX010000421.1 GCA_016938815.1 Clostridia bacterium
CTGAGTTCAACATAATATTCCCTAATGAAATTTTCAGCTTCTCTCATTTAATCACCGCCTGACTCCTGATATACTTTGCAATCAAGTCAATCTCTCGATCAACATCATAATTTTTCATAAGCAAATTGCTTCTGTGATAAGCTCTGTTGACATCTTCAGACTGCGAAACCGTGAAGGCCGGTATATCTCCGAGCCAACGTTTCATTTTTTTTAGGGATAGGTGTTTATAGGATTTATACTGACCGATAATCATAAGGTCCGCTAACATTGTCCTATCCTTTTCTAGCAGTCGTACTAGGGCATCTTGTGTTTCTGTCCTAACGTTCATATCTGCAAAGGCCAAATGCGCATCCGATACATTGAAAACAAAATCATATTCACCGGTTATCGGAAATATTCTATCAATCTGTGCGACCTGATCGACATCCATGGCGCCAATTAGATGCAGGGATCGCGTTGACATTTTTTTTGCATAGAGTATCAACCTTTCATCAGTCATCTTTCCCGACTCTAAGAGCATAAACAGCTCCTGTAAATCCGTTTCTTTGCCACCACTTAAAAAGATTTCCTGATTGAAAGACTCAAGAACTCTTTTCATCTTTTCTGGATCGGATATTAAAAGCAGGACCTTATAGCCTTGATGAGCCAAATCATCCGCTATCAAAACGGCATTTGTTAAAGAGCCACTATGAACGCCTGTTGAATAGTTATTGATCAGTTTGCTCTTGGGATTCTTCATCAACTGTCGCCCCCCCCCTCTGTGTCTTCTATGATCATATCCCTTTCATCTAGAGGAATATACGTCACTTCTGCCTTTTCCTGAATGACAGGATCTGTATAGATTGTTAAAATCAAAGTACCTCCATCCAACTGTTTTTCTTTCATAGCGCTGTCCATGAGTTTTCGCTCCCGCTCATCTTCTATTTCAAACCAAATGGTTGATCCGATCAGTAGCGGTAGCTCTTTTTTACTTAAGATGACTTCATTACGCTCTTCACTCAGATTTTGGTATCGCACGTCGACGACAAGCGGTTCACTATTTTCACTGTTTCTGTATTCTTCAATACCTGACGGCACATCAATTACACCGTTGTATTCCTGGTATCTTCTTGAGTCTGGAATCAAGTCAGTCAACTTAATGACATCACCGTTTGTGATGATCTCATTTTCAGAAAGCGTTCTTTTGAAGATATAATCTGACGACAAGGCTGTGACAAGCGCATCCTTAGGGATATCTTCTTTTTTTATTTTTTTTTGAATGACATTGTCACCAATGTGTTCTCTTATGTCGATGGCACGCTTGGTAACAGATACCACAACCATTTCCTTATCTATTTCCTTTTGAATTGATGTCCTTATGTTATCTTCAAGTTTTGGCCATAGAAAATAACCTGCAGCAATGAGCACTGCTGAGACAATAATAAGAGTAAGTAGCACACCTTGTATTCTGTGTTTTCGAGCTTGACTCTTCAGATCATTCTGCCTAAAACCGGTAAAATTATCTTTTAGGAACGTTCGCTTGAACTTAAACTTAAAC
>JAFGTX010000422.1 GCA_016938815.1 Clostridia bacterium
AAATCTATGTTGAAGAGATGAAAGACCTTGTACTGGAAAAGCCAGGGCGGCCTGATTATCTCTTTGGCGTGAAAGCAACTACTCTGGTCATTAGTCTTGGCAAAAGCCTGAAAGAAGTCTCCGAAAAACTCGGCCTCCCTGTCACGACTTCACACGGCTTCCGTCACGCCGTGGGTTATCATTTCCTCCGGGCCGGGTGTGACATCCGCTTTATTCAGGAAATCCTTGGTCATGAACACATTACCAGCACAGAGATTTACACAAAGGTAGATAAAAAGGATTTAAAGAAAGTACTTGATAAATATCATCCCCGAAACTGGAAGAAAAGCCATGAAGAAGCTGAGCTTTGATATTGCCATTAAGACCTTTGAGGAACATTTAAAAGGTCAGGGATACCATGAGAAATCTGTCTACACACACCTTAAAAGCATCAAGAAATTCAAAGCCTTCCTTTCCGAACAAAACCTGATAGACGACCTCCGGGCCGTAACCAAAGAAGACCTGAAAGATTATATCCGGTTTCTAAAAAATACCATATCCGAACGGAGAAAAGAGGCCCTCACAATATCGACAATCAACTGCTATTTGAAAAGCGCAAAGCTCTTGTTCAGAAGCTTGTATCTTTGTGAAATAATTTTAACCAATCCCGCCAAGGAGATTAATCTTCTACGTAAAACCACAAAAGCGGAAAGGTTTCACCTGAGCCAAAAACAGATGAACGAACTACTGGACAGCATCGATATGAATGGCAGGGTCGGAAGAAGGGACAGGGCCATTTTTGAACTGATGTACTCTTCGGGTCTGAGACTCAATGAAGTGATCAAGCTGAAAGTCTCGGACATTGATTTTGAAGGAAGAATGCTCTTGATAAGGGAATCCAAATTCAGCAAGGACAGGATTGTTCCCATATCATCGGTGGCCTTCAAATTCCTGCGACTCTATTTAGGTGAAAGGGTACAAAACAAGGAAGAGCGTGTCTTTTTCGGCCCTATCAGCAAGGGAGCCTTGAGCAATTGCGTGATAAACCTGCGGTTCAGAAAGTACACAAAGGACATAGGCATTGAAAAAGACAGGTTGGGAGTCCACACAATCCGGCATTCAATCGCCACCCATTTACTGGAAAACGGGGCTGACCTCCGCTATGTTCAGGAACTGCTTGGCCATGAAAGCATAGAAACAACCATGGAATACACACACAACGTATTTGAGAACATGAAAAAAGTCTATAAAAGCTATCATCCAAGGGAAAATGAATACTATGAGGAAGTAAGCGACCAGTACCTTGAAGAGCTGGAAGCCTTCAAGAAAGTATTATGTTTTAATAAAAAAAGGTGTAGCAGAAAAAAAAGAAAACAGCTATAATCG
>JAFGTX010000423.1 GCA_016938815.1 Clostridia bacterium
CTGGCAAGTTCGGCGCGATACCGGAAGGTTTTTCTGAGGATGCCATCAAGGCTGTTACAGAGAGTAAAGAAGGTATTTTAACAAAGACCCTAGCCGTTGACGATCTGGTGATCTATGAGATCGAGATAAAAGGGGTGACTGTGAGGTTCAAATATCTTAGGAATGAGGACCGTTTGTTTTCGGAGGTTAAGGAGGTGGTAGCGTGTCAACCCTAAATTGGCTGTTTGATTTGATAACACATATTATAGGCATGTTTTTAGAGACTTTTGTCGATGGCTTACTACCAGCTCTTTTCGAGTGGTATTTTGTTACACCATTTGCCATAGATTTTCCTTTAATTCACAGCCTATGGCTTTATATCAGACTGCTTACGGCGCCTTTCTTGCTACTTGGACTCTTTGTTAGTTATTACAAATTTTCCAGAGGAGAGATGGGTAAAAACATCGTCACAACCTTTCTTGTTGCGCTGATTTTTTCAGGCATTTCACTCTACGTTTCAGATTATGCCATTTTCATTGGCAACCAGATTACAGGGGCGATTATAAATCCTGTGCTGGTAGAGGCATACAAAGATGAAAAAAGCGGACTTCAAGTTGTTCAAGAAGGTCTTTCAGAGAATGATATTGATTTTTCAGCTTTTTCACCCATGTCTGTACTTAAATATTCTTTTGGCGTGGCTTTAGATGAGGATAACTCGAATGACAATAATAGAGGCCTTTCAGCAAAGGTTAATGGCAGCAATCAGGCAAACACCTATGAAGACAATCTGAACAAAGTCAAGGCTTCAAAAAAGTATCCAGGTGTTGGCTCTTATGAAACTGCGTTGCCAGAGCTGTCTTATGAAGACCTAGACGAGAAACTTTATGAAGTATTTCTCATTGAAAATGGTGGTGCGGGGCCTATTGTGTGTTTTATCGCTATGATCGAAATTTCGCTCATGTGTGTGCTTGCGTTATTAAGACTGGTGATATTGATGCTAACAATAGGCATGATTTCAATCTTTGTAACAAAAGACACCTTTACAGGTGGCAATGAGGATTTGATAGCCATTTTGACGCTTTTAATAAAGACAATCGCCATATCGTTTGTCTTTAACTTGGGATGGATGGCATCGAGCATTTTGACGCGTAATGATGAATTGATCATTATTCATCCTCAATTTTGGGCGATTATCGTGTATGGCATCGTCATTGTATTCACCTATTATTTCTGGGTGAAGCAGGTCGTCAATAATATTATCAGGCCATCTGTAGATAGAATACAAAATGCACAAAC
>JAFGTX010000083.1 GCA_016938815.1 Clostridia bacterium
CCTAATGATGGCGGTGTTACCGAGTTTATGGGTGATTACTTTAAGTTGGTCTTTGGGCAAGAAAATGCCGATATCATCATGAAGCAAATTGAAAAGGATAGTAATGCAGGCCATATATACTCTCGAAATCCAACTGAGTACAAGGCAGGTGCCTTTATGTTGAAGTATGACAAATTGGAGACTGCTATGAGTATAGAGATAAAATTACCATAGGGTACATGGCGTTAAAATAATTGATACACCTCCTGCGTCATATGCGCAGGAGGTTTTTTCAAAATATAGATGCTATATATCTTCCCATTATAACGGCAGGTCATTATGTTGGATTAGTATCAATAAATTTGATAGACCTATAACCAGTATTGGTTATAGACATGTTCTTGTTATTAGTCAAGTAATTTTATGGACAAATGCCCGTAATTTTGCTACCATGAATAGGTATCTCGTTAGAGATCAGTATATAGAAAATAGGGAAGTTGGTGAAAATCCAACACGGACCCACCACTGTAAACGGCGGTGTCAGGCAAGTGAAGAACTCCTGACAAACGGCGTGAGTCAGATACCTATTAAAATTTGAATGAGAGGGGTAAAATCTCGTTTATTAAATAAGTGCTTATGGTGGGTCAGGCTCTTAGCGATTGCTAGAGCCTGATTTTTTAGTGCTTAAAACGCGGGGAGTAAGCATGACGAATAAAGAATATTTAGGATTGGCGCTACCGTTTGTAATTTCGACTGTGACGCAACCGCTACTTGGTGCGGTGGATACCGCTGTGATTGGGCGATTGGATGATCCGGCTTATATTGGTGGTATTGCTGTTGGTGCCGTTATTTTCAACACTATGTATTGGCTTTTCGGCTTCCTACGTGTCAGCACATCGGGTTTTTCAGCTCAGTCTTTGGGATCGGATAGGGAAGAGGATTTCTACTTATCTTACATGAGACCCCTACTATGGGCTATCGTGATTGGCTGCCTATTTATTGTATTTCAAGGGCCCATTAAAAATCTAGCATGGATGATTTACAAGCCTGAAACGATGGTGATGAGACATGCATCTACTTACTATGATGTGTTAATCTGGGGGGCGCCTATGGTTCTCTTGGGATATGTGAACCTTGGTTGGCTAATGGGACGTAAAAAAGTTAAAGCATCAATGTGGCTTCAAATTTCATCAAACGTGCTGAACATTCTTTTGGATTTATATTTTGTTTTCCAATTGAAAATGGGCGTTGGCGGTGTAGCGGCTGCAACACTTATTGCTCAAGCTTATAGTTTCATATTGGGCAGTGCCCTGATTCTTTTGAACATATCTCCAAAGCATATGTGGCGTTATAGAGGGTTGGCTTTTGAGTCGTCTTCGATGCAGAAGATGTTGACGGTGAACTCAGATTTGATGATTAGAACTTTGTGCTTACTGATTATGACCAATATGTTTATTGCTAAAGGTGCTGCATTTGGAACGCTGGTGCTTGCCTCCAATGCGCTGATTTATCAAATACAGTATGTGATTTCCTATATTTATGATGGCTTTGCTAATGCTTCGAGTGTTTTTGCAGGCAAATATCTAGGTGCATCCGACCGCAAGGGGCTTATGCAAGTATTTAAAATTTCCAATAGATACGCATTTGGTCTTGGTTTTATTATAACAATGCTATTGGTTATTTTTCAGAAAAGTCTATTGGGATTTTTTACAACAATGTCAGACGTTATTGAGATGTCCAGCCGCTATTACTTTTGGCTATTCTTATTCACCAATGTTATTGGCATAGGCATGATTTACTACGGTATATTTACAGGATGCACTTATACGGCTCCTATCAGAAATTCCATGATTGTTGCATTGGCGGTGTTTGTCATTGCCTACTTTATAGGGACGCAGCTATATGGTAATCATGGACTGTGGTTGGCCTTTGTTCTATTTAGCTTGACGCGAAGCGTTGTGCTTTATATGTATCGTAATCGATTATTGGAGAGGCTTTTCTTTGAACCCGATATGAAAAAAAATAGCAGGGGGGTGCGCGTATGATAGTAAGAGAAATTCAGAAGGAAGAGGTGCAGGCAGCACAGACTTTTCTATTTCAAGTGATGAAGGTACTTTTCAATATGGACCGACATCTGATTTTCCATAAAGATGTCATCAATCTTTTGGATTACTATGTAAATCATCCAGAGATGACGATGATTGGTGCTTTTGATGAAGAAGAATCCATTAAGGGGACGATTGGTATCAAGACATTTATTGATCGTTTTCCAGAGATAGAAGGGCGATATTCAGATGTCAAAGTGGCGGAGTTGGCACGGTGTTACATTGAACCAGGTATGAGGCGTCAAGGTATTGGCGGCATGTTGTTTGAGTCTTTAATGACCGCATGTCGATTAAAAGCCTTTGATGTGATCTATTTGCATACCCATAGGCACTTGCCGGGTGGCATTCATTTTTGGCAGAAAAAAAATTTTAAGATCATCCACGAAGATCAAGAGCGGGATATTGTTCATATGGAAATTTGGCTCAATGAGTCATCTGTGAAGGCGTAAGGAGGCGAAGATGAAGAAGTATCTGTACGCAAGAATTTTTCAATTATTCGTTGTTATGTTAGGTGCTTCCTTACTGACTTTCTCTGTAACGTATTTAGCGCCTAGCGATCCTGCAGAGATGATGTTTATGTCAAAGGATGTCATACCAACGGCGGAGGCGCTTAATACAGCTAGAGAAGCGATGGGACTTAACAAGCCGTTTATCATGCAGTACATGGATTGGCTTTTAGGCATTTGTAAAGGTGATTTAGGTTATTCTTACACGATGCAGATGCCTGTCGCGGACATGTTGGGCATGCGTTTAGTCAAGACGCTGGAGTTGTCCTTGTTTGCGATTGCCATACTATTTGCCCTCTCCATCGTTTTGGGTGTTATTTCTGCGGTGAAGAAGAACTCCTTTGCTGATATTTTGATTAATGTATTTTCTGCGGTGAGCATCTCGATACCGAGTTTTTGGTTGGGTCTGATTATGATGTTTGTATTTGTGGTGAAACTGCATATTTTCAAAATTACATCTAGTGAAGGATTTTCAGCTATGGTGTTGCCGGCAGTAACCTTAGCGTTTCCGCTGGTTGGGCGATACACGAAACAGATTAGGGGGGCGGTTTTGGATGAAATCAATTCCAATTACGTTGTTGGCGCTGTTGCGAGAGGTGTCAACCGAAAACGGATTCTCTTCTTTCATATACTGCCTAATACATTATTGAGCATCACAACCTTATTCGGTATGACCGTCGCGGCTTTGCTTGGAGGAACGGCTATTGTGGAAAATATTTTTTCTTGGCCGGGTCTTGGGACGATGGCTTTGGATGCGATTACTTATAGGGACTACACTTTACTGCAGGCTTATGTCATCTTGATGTGTTTTATTTATGTAGGCATTAATTTCATTGTGGATGTTTTGACCCATATCATTGATCCAAGAATTGAAATGTTTGGAAAGGAGGTCCAAAGTGAATAGGACAAAGCTATTATTATTTTTGGCAGCAGGGATTATCGTATTTTCTTTGTTGGCACCGCATCTTGCACCCAATGACCCCTATGTGACCGATTTCAAGAATATTTTAAAACCGCCAAGTGAAACCTATCCTTTTGGAACGGACCAAGTCGGTCGTTGCATCATGTCTAGGATTTTCTACGGGGCAAAAGTTTCTTTGGGGATGACATTTCTGCTTTTAGGTATTATTTTTTTGACCGGTGTTTCCATTGGTATTGTGGCAGGTATGCATGGTGGTCTTGTCGATACAGTCATTATGCGATTGGCTGAGATTATCCTCGCTTTTCCAGATATTGTTCTGGCGATTGCTATCGTTGGGATTTTAGGGAGTAACATGGTCAATACCTTGATTGGACTTTCCATGATTTGGTGGACTAAATATGCGCGATTTACACGCGTGTCGGTTAAGCAGGTTATGAGCAAAACCTACATCAGCGCTGCAAGATTGGCTGGCGCTTCTAACTTCAATTTAGTGACCAAATATATTTTGCCGAATATTCTTTCGGGTTTGGTCATTCAGCTGGTAATTGATATCAGCGGCATTATGCTGGCTTTGTCGGGATTGTCTTTTTTAGGCTTGGGCGTCCAACCGCCAACACCAGAATGGGGCAATATGTTGAACGAAGGACGTGCCTATCTTCAAACGGCACCATGGCTGTTGTTGTATCCAGGGTTGGCAATTTTTATTGTGGTAATTGTATTCAATCTTCTAGGCGATAGCTTAAGGGATTCGATAGATACTATTTAATTTAAGGGAGTGTTTATATGGGATTGAAAAGAATGATGAAAGTGGCATGCTTCACGATGATGGCATGTCTTGTGTTAAGTGGCTGTAGTCAAAGCGATGTGGCTCATGAGGCACAGGCTGAGGGTACAGCGGTGAATGCTAGTGCTGATAATGCAGATGAGAAGGTTCTTAATTTAGCCTTATTCTGGTTGGATAGCAATGTGGATCCAATCAACGGTTGGAATGGTTGGGCGCTTAATCGTTCAGGCATTGGTGAAAACCTGATTCAAATTGACGAGAATATGCAATTTAAAATGGGCATTGCAGAATCCTACAGGCAATTGGATGATTGCACGGTAGAATTTACAATCAGAGACAATGCATATTTTCATAATGGTAAAAAGGTGGATGCTTTAGCGTGTAAAAAATCCATTGAGCGTGCTTTGTCGGATTCGGACCGTATGGATGTCAAATTCGATGTTGATGCTATAACGGCAGAAGGACAGGTACTGACAATCAAAACGACAAAAGCTTATCCAACATTATTGAACTTATTGGCTGATACTGTTTATATTTTAGTGGATGCTGATGCTGCAGGGGAGTCGGACTTTGCTTACAAGCCAGTATGTACAGGCCCCTTTAAAATTATTGAGTTTGATGCAGATAAGGGGATGGTGTTGCATAAGCATGAGCAATATTGGGGTGCTCAAACGAATGTAGATGTCGTTAACGTCAAGTATATTCAGGATGGTGCGACAAGAACAATGGCTTTGCAGTCAGGCGAAATTGACATTGCGACACAAATTAATGCAAGGGATTTAGAGCTGTTCAAAGACAATGACGATTTTGTCGTTCAACAAGGTCCTAACTTACGGGTATTTTTGCTTAGATTGAACATGGCAACGCCTTATATGTCTGAACTTAAATTTAGACAAGCCCTATGTTATGGCATGGACAAGGAAACCTATGCGACAGAATTGGTCAGCGGACAAGCGGCAAAAGGCCCGTTCAACGACCAGTTGTCCTTTGGATATGATGGAGAAGATATGTACAAATACAATCCAGATAAAGCGAATGCTTTACTTGATGAATTGGGCTACATGGATACGGATGGCGATGGTATTAGAGAATGTAACGGAGAAAATATTGTAATCAGATACATGTCGAGAACCAACCATGGTAGTGATGCCAACAATATTGGTATTGCTATGCAACAACAATATAAAGAAATTGGATTGGGCATGGTTGTGGATCAATTGGAAAGTTACAGCGACCGTTCCAAAGCAGGCGATTTTGATATGATGTGGGAGAGATGGACTTCGGCACCGACTTCTGACTGTCAATATTTCATAGATTCAGGCTATAAGACAGATGCATCGGGCAATGCCGGTAAATATAGTAATGCGGCTCTCGATGGGATTATCGACCAGTTAAATGTGACTTTTGATAAGGCAGAAAGAGATGTATTGGGTAAAGAGGCTTCAAAGATATTGATTGAAGATGTTGCAACCCTTTTCTTGTACTATCAAGAGGGTAATGTAGTGACCAATCAACGTGTTGAAGGCGTATACAGATATATGTCTGAAATATATTACATCGATGATCGGGTCATGTTAAAGTAATGGAAAAGTTATTGCGTGTGGAAGGTTTAAATATTGCTTATGGTTCTAAAGA
>JAFGTX010000424.1 GCA_016938815.1 Clostridia bacterium
TTAACTTCACGTTTTCTGCATTCCAATATTCTTCATTCTTTTCAAGAACTAAACCAGAACCAATGGTATATTCAGTTAATTTGAATGGGCCATTAGATACTGCTAATGAAGGATTCTTTGCCCATAAACCATCAGCACCACCTGGAGCTTCTACTGAAGCTTGTTTAACTGGCATGAAATGATAGAATGCCATTAAGCTTACAAAATAGCTTGTTGGGTTAACTAAGCGGAATTGTAAGGTGTAATCATCGAGTGCTGAAATACCAACTTCTGCCCATAATGCATCTGCATCATAGCCTTCTTCAGAAGGATCTGCAAAGACAAAATCGACTGCTCCAATCACGTTCGTGTATTCCCAAATCCAGGAATATTCGGATGCAGTGGCTGGATCCATAGCTCTACGATATGTGTATATAAAATCTTGTGCCTTAAGAGGTGTACCATCACTCCAATTCGATTCACGGAGATTGAAGGTGACTACTAAACCATCTGTGGAGATTATCCAAGATTCTGCAATACCTGGATATACAACACCATTAATTTCACGAACCAAACCTTCATGTGTGTTATTGATAACGTCACCGCCATCAGAAGCACCATTTAAAGATGGGTCTAGAGTTAGTGGATCTGCTCCGATGTTCCATCTAAGTACGCCTGGTATACCCTGTTCTTTAGGCTGGCAGGCGAGCAGAGCGAACGCGAAAGCGAAAATCACTAACAGTGATACAAGTTTCTTCATACTTTCTCTTCTCCTTTTTCTTTGTATGTTGACACCTTTCTATCGGTGAACAAACCATTAATATCTTCAACAAAATGACATGCAACAAACCGTTCAGGTGCAACTTCAAGCAACTCAGGTGTTTCTTGAAAGCACCGATCTTTAGCATATCTGCAACGCGATGCAAACCGGCATCCTGGTTTAGGATTAATCGGACTCATGACATCGCCTTCTAATATAATACGTTTTTCTGACATTCTAATCTTGGGATCAGCAACAGGAATCGATGAGAGTAATGATTGTGTATAGGGGTGAAGTGGTTTTTCATAAACATCATCGCTTTCCCCAATTTCCATCATTTTACCTAAATACATGACACCGATACGGTCACTGATATGTCTAACCATAGATAAATCATGGGCAATAAATAAATACGTTAAATCAAACTCTTTTTGTAAATCTTCAAGCATATTGATAACTTGTGCTTGAATGGAAACATCAAGTGCTGAAATCGGTTCATCAGCTACGATCATTTCAGGATTTAAAGCAAGTGCTCTTGCGATACCAATACGCTGTCTTTGTCCTCCTGAGAATTCATGAGGATACCGTGATGCATGTTCTCTTTTTAATCCTACTTTTTCTAATAATTCATGCACGCGAGCTTCAATTTGCTTTTTATTTTTGATAATGCCGTGTGTTTTAATGCCTTCTGAAATGATTTCTAATACAGTCATGCGTGCGTTTAATGACGCATAAGGATCTTGGAAAATCATTTGGACACGTTTACGAAAATCTTTAAGCTTTCTATCGCTTTGATTTGCGTAATCTACACCATCGAAGATAATGCTACCACCTGTCGGTTGATAAAGTTTTACAATAAGTCGTCCTGTTGTTGTCTTACCACATCCTGATTCACCAACTAATCCAAACGTTTCACCTTTGTAAACGACAAAACTGATATCATCAACTGCTGCTAAAATCTTCTTATGACTAAACGTTGTTACATCAAAATATTTCTTTAGATTTTTAACTTCTAAAAGTGGCACACGATTTTCTTTATTCATGATATTCACCCTTCACTTTCGTGTATCCTTCCACTTCAGGAGCGCTTTGATCATGTAGCCAACAAGCAGCTAAATGGCCTTTAGCAATCTCATAGAGAGGGGGTTGTTTTTGTCTACAAACCTCCATGGCATGTTGACATCTTGGATAGAAAGGACATCCTGTAGGTGGTTCAAGTAAATCGGGTGGTGTTCCATCAATTGGAATTAAGCGTTTCTTCTCACCTGTTACATTTTTAGGTACAGATTGATGCAATCCTTTCGTGTAGGGGTGTTCTGGATGATCAAAGATATCTAATACTGTACCTTGTTCCATCACAAGACCACCATACATCACGATGACTTTATTACATATTTCAGCGATAACACCTAAGTCATGGGTGATAATCATAATGCTTAAATCTTGTTTATCTTTCAAACTCTTTAACAAGTCAATAATTTGTGCTTGAATTGTCACATCCAATGCTGTTGTTGGCTCATCGGCAATGAGAAGTTTTGGATTACATGAAATCGCCATGGCAATCATTGCACGTTGTCTCATACCACCTGAAAATTGATGCGGATACTGTCTAATTCTTGTTTCAGGTTCTGGAATATTTACGAGTTTTAATAATTCAATCGCGCGTTCATTCATCTCTTCTTTTGTCATATTAGTATGTGTCTTTAAGATTTCTTTGATTTGATTACCGATACGAAAAACAGGATTAAGTGATGTCATTGGATCTTGGAAAATCATTGAAATATCATTTCCTCTGATCTCTGACAATTCATGGTGCGATAAATTAACAAGTTCTCTTCCATCAAACAGAATCGAACCTTCAGTGATCTTTCCTGGTTGATCAACTAAACCCATAATGGAGAGTGAAGTCACACTTTTACCAGATCCAGATTCACCAACAATACCTAAAATGTCACCTTTTTCAACATCAAAACTGATACCTCTTACCGCTTGAACTTCACCCATATGAGTAAAGAAGCTTGTATGAAGGTTTTTAACCTCAAGTATTTTCATCGTCTTACCCCTTTCTCAGTTTTGGATCGAGTGCTGATCTTAAGCCATCACCAAAGAAGTTAAAAGCTAAAATCGTAACTGCAATCGCTGAAGCTGGGAATACCAACTGATAAAATGATGATCTAAATACAGCAACAGCTGCATTTGCTAA
>JAFGTX010000084.1 GCA_016938815.1 Clostridia bacterium
CCTTACGCTATTAATTCAAATAATATGTCCCCATTTTGCGTACAAAAAAAGATATATAGGCGACCTATATATCTCTGTAATCATGGAAAACTATGTAGCGGCGTACACGACGGTTCAGAGCCCCATCCCAATTTGATTTCTTTGCCTGAAAGTTTCTATCCAAGCTGTCACCCTTGGGTATTGCATCTTCGGCCAATCAGTTGATTCGTCTCTCAAATTGTTCATCTGGCGATTATGATGGACGTCTTAGGTCCATGTTTGACTTACCCTTATTCTATTACATGTGCTTTGCCGAAGCAATAATTGTTATCGAATTAACAGAATTTTTCAATAATGTTGCTTCGTGTATTTCCTTTACCGATTGTAATTTCATTAAAAAAAAAGCGAAAAAAAGGACAAAGGTTGACCTTTGTCCTAAACTTCCATCATTAATATCCATGTATATACTCGTCTTCTTCGACAATTTCAACCGGCCTATTCAGGTCGATGACCAAATCATGAAACATTTTATCATGCCAGCCCTGACGCTCTCTGTCGATAACAATCCATATGATGCCGATGTTCAACACCATAAAAGAAATCATCATACCGATCGTTTGTCGCATCATCATTTTTTTGAAGCATAAAGGCCGTCTTGTATCATGATCGACAATCTGAAGATGCATGTAGGATTTTCCGTAAGTGGTACCCGCAGCCCAATAAGACATTTTGGTCGCTATAAGCGCGATGTTGATACCCAGAATAATCCAGAGTGGCGACGATACTTGAACATAACTTGAGTATGAAATTGAGAAAATAAACACAGCCAAATTAAGCACACCGTCGATGACGAATGCCATAAAACGCTTTTTAGCTGACGCTATTTCATAGCCCATTATAAGTGACGCCTCCATTCTTGTATCTTATCATAACCTCAGTATATACAAGATTAATTAACTCCAGCTAACTAAGTTCTTAAATATTTATTAATTAGCTTTAATTTCTACCCATGCTTTATTGTATTCTTCTACGAAAGTGCCTGGGTCAACGAATACTTCACAGTTGTCCAGTTCTTCGTCTGATGGATACGCATAAGGAATTGATTTCAATTCGTCACTTAAGTTTTTAACCGCTTCTACGTTTGGTGTTGAGTATTGAACGTACTCTACATTTTTAAGCGCAACGTCTGGTCTTGACATATAGTCGATAAAGAGTTTCGCTTCCTCAACGTGTTCTGCACCCTTTGGAATAACCATGGCATCAAACCACATGTTTGAACCTTCCTCAGGAACGACATAACCGAATTTATCAAGGCCGCCTTCTAATAAGATCATGAATGCGTCGCCAGAGTAATCCACACCGATTGCCGCTTCTTCAGATAACATGATACCCTTAACGTTGTCCGTTACATAAGCCAATACCAAATCTTTTTGATTGATCAATAACTGCTTAGCTGCTTCCAATTCTTTGGGATCCGTCGAGTTTAAGGAGTAGCCTAGCGTTTTGAACGCCACAGCAAGGGCATCTCTTTGAGAATCGTACATTAAGATTTGACCTTTGTACTTTTCATTGAATAGTACGTCCCAACTCTTCATGTCTGCTTCATCTACCATATCTTTGTTGTAAACCATACCTACCGTACCCCAAAGGTAAGGCACCGAATATTGGTTGTCCGGATCATAAGACAGCCCTTTGAATTTTTCGCCGATGTATGGATAATTTTCAAGGCTTGCCGCGTCAAAAGACTCTAACATGTCTTCTTTAATCATCTTCTCGATCATGTAGTCCGATGGGAAGGCAACGTCGTATTTCGTGCCGCCTTGCTTAATCTTCACGTACATATCTTCGTTTGAAGCAAACATTTCGTAATTAACCTTGATGCCGTATTCCGCTTCGAAATCGTCAAGAATCGTTTCGTCGATGTAATCGCCCCAGTTGTAAACGTTAAGTACCACTTGCTTCTCGCCACATGCTGTTGCTGTAACTAGCATAAGACCCATTAATAACATTAATAACATTTTTTTCAAAATAATCACTCCCCACTGTTTCTTAAATACTTTTTTTAGATTCTTTGCTTTGTCTCTTATTGATAATCAACATAAGAGAAAGGACACTGACAAATAAAATTGTCGAAAGTGCATTTATTTTTGGGTTGATGCCACGTCTCGCCATAGAATAAATCGTAATCGAGAGATTGGAGACCCCATTTCCCGTTGTAAAAAAACTGATGACGAAATCGTCAATCGACATCGTAAAGGCAATCAAAGCACCGGTTATAATCCCCGGAGAAATTTCCGGTATAATAACCTTTCTAAGGGCATACCACGGTGTCGCGCCCAGATCCATCGCCGCTTCAAGCATATCCTTTGGCATCTGTCTTAACTTTGGCAGTACAGACAAGATGACATAAGGAATATTGAAGGTGATGTGGGCAATCAACATGGTGATGAAGCCAAGTTCAGCCTTGAAGAAGACAAACAGCGCCATAAGCGATACCCCGGTTACGATATCCGGATTCAACAGAGGCAAATTGTTGATACTGAGTATCAACTGTTTTCTGAAGGACTTCATATGATGTATGCCAATTGCCGCAAAGGTTCCAATAATGGTCGCAATCGTCGATGAAAGGACCGCAATGGAAATCGTGTAATAGAAGGAACGGATAATCTGTCTGTCCTCAAAAAGTTTGACGTACCAGTCCAGTGTAAAACCGCTCCAGCCCACCGATAATCTCGAATCGTTAAAGGAATAAACGATCAAGACGATAATCGGCGCATACAAAAAGAAAAAAATCAAAACGGTATAAAACCGCTGTAAAAACTTCCATAAAGAGCTTTGGACAGACGTTACCATAAGTTCATCTCTCCTTCCTCTTCCACGTCATAGCGTTTCATGATACGCATGGACATAAGGATGAATATCATGAGCACCACGGAGATGGCCGAACCGAAGTTCCAGTTGCCTACCACCAAAAATTGTTGCTCTACTAGGTTACCAATCAGCACACTGCGTCCGCCGCCCAAAAGCGATGGAATGACAAAGGTACTGACCGCAGGCATAAAGACCATGGTGATGCCGGAAATGATGCCCGGAATACTCAGCGGAACAACGACCTTTCTCATGACGATCCTGCTGTTAGCACCCAAATCCTGTGCCGCTTCAATAACACTTTTATCTATCTTTGACAATACCGTGTAAATCGGCAGTACCATGAAAGGCAGGAAATTGTACACCATACCGATCAGTACCGCTTTATCATTGAACATCAAATCCAATGCCGGTAGTCCTATGACACCCAAAAATCTATTGATGATACCATTTTTTCCCAAAATACTGATCCACGCATAAGTTCTCAAAAGAAAATTCATCCACATCGGCAAAATCAATAAAAGCGCCATGAATTTCTGAAGTTCAGGTTTCATGTTCGCTATAATGTAGGCAATGGGATAGCCAATGACGAGGCAAAGTGCCGTCGCTTCCAGCGCCAATAAGACCGATTTGATAAAAACTTTCAGGTAGAGGGGCTGCATAAAGGTCTTGTACCCCTCAATCGAAAACATCAAGCGACCCGTTTCCGATGAGACTTTCACCAAACTATAGTAGATTACCAGTATTAAAGGGAAAACGATAAAGATCATACTCCAAAGAATATAAGGATGTCCACTATATTTTTTAAGCATGCATCTTCACCTTCTTCATAATATGAATATCTTCGGGATCCAGTCGCATCCCTACCATCTCGCCGACACTTGATAAATCTGTGCTGTGTACCATCCATTCCAAGTCGCCATTGCGTACAACCATCTCATAATGAACGCCTTTGAAGATTACCGATTCCACCAAACCCGTCACGATGCCTTCTGCCGGTGGCACAATCATAACATCTTCTGGTCGAACGACCACTTCGATGGCTTCGGAAAGTTCAAATCCCTTGTCGACACAATGCCATTTGACGCCTGCAAATTCTACTTCGTAATCTCTTAGCATCGTACCGTCGAAAATATTGGATTCTCCGATGAAATCCGCAACAAAAGCATTTTCAGGTTCATTGTATATATCCGTTGGCGACCCCACCTGTTGGATCAGACCGTCGTTCATGACGATAATTTTATCCGACATCGTCAAGGCTTCTTCCTGATCATGGGTTACGTAGATGAAGGTAATGCCAACTTCACGTTGCATATTTTTAAGTTCCAGCTGCATTTCTTTTCTTAATTTCAAGTCCAGCGCGCCCAGTGGTTCGTCGAGAAGCAGGACCTTAGGCTCGTTGACAAGCGCTCGCGCAATAGCAATCCTCTGCTGCTGACCACCGCTCAAAGAGTTAATACTTCTATTGCCAAAGCCGTTTAAGTTCACCAGCTCAAGCATACGCTCAACACGTTTTTTAATTTCGTTTTCAGGCACCTTTTTTATTCTTAGACCAAAAGCAATATTTTCGAAAATGTTCATATGCGAAAATAACGCGTACTTTTGGAAAACCGTATTGATTTGACGTTGATAAGGAGGTACTGCTGTAATATCCCTACCCTCAAAACATATCGTGCCGCTTGTGGGTTGCTCGAAGCCTGCAATCATACGAAGCGTTGTTGTTTTACCGCATCCGCTTGGTCCTAATAGTGTCAGAAATTCTTTTTCCTTCACCCAGAAATCTATATTTTTAACGACAAGAGTTTCATCATATGATTTTACAAGACTCTTCCCTTCTATAATTCTCTTGCTCAATTTGCAACCTCCCAAAATAATATTTAAAAATTAGGTGGTGTAGCTACCATCAAAATCTTAGCTTCTGTCTTTCCAACATTTTTGATCGTATGATCACAATTCGCTTTGTAGTAGAAGCTGTCACCTTTTTTTGCCTTGTATTTTTTACTGCCCAAACTAATCAGGACACTGCCAGAAATCACATGACCGAATTCTTCACCCTGATGCGGTGTATCTTCTACAAATTGGCCATCTGCTTCTATTGTAAGCAAAATAGGCTCCATCATGTTTTTCTGCGCATTCGGTATAATCCAATGAACCATATGCTTCAATTCATCATCCATGGACTCAAAAGCGTCAAAAGGTTTAAAGACGATTTTTTCTTCCTCTTTTTCACTGAAGAAATCATTTAAGTTTGTACCCAAACTTTCTAATATGTCAACCAAACTTGCTATCGATGGTGATGTCATGTCGCGTTCTAATTGTGAAATAAAACCTTTGGATAGTTCGCATCGGTTTGCCAATTCTTCTTGTGTGAGGGAGTTTTCCAGTCTCAGACGTTTTATTTTTTCTCCAATATTCAAAATATCTCCTCCAATGTATTGGCTAGTTTATTATTACTAAACTTTTAATTCAATTTATTATAAAACTATAGAATACATACGTCAATATCAAACATAAAAAAAGTTCTTCAAAATGAAGAACTTTTTTACTGTCACTAAACGTATATTTTTTAGACCTTAGATATACAGCCTTTCAGCTGTTCTGGTTATGTTTGTCGGTATAGTTTCAATATCACCAATACTTAACCTTTCGGATAGTTCGACAATACTGTCTATTGAATAATTTTTTGAAATTTCTTTCATTTGTCTTACCATGCGGTTATAAATATTACGCTTTTTGTATAGCGTCGCCACACAATGTCCAACAGCCTCCGGTGTCGTCGCTCTAAAGGCAACACCCTGTGCTTCTAAAAACTCGGCATTTTCCTCCTCTTGACCCGGTATGGCAAAAGGGATGATCATAGGTACCGATTTTTGCAAGGCCTCCGTCGTCGTCAGACCACCCGGTTTACTGATTAGAACATCTGCTTCTGACATCAACTGTGGAATATCCTTAGTAAAACCATGCACCACGACGCGTTCATAATCGATGACATTGGCATAGAGAGCGCAGATGTTGTCATAGAGTTTTTTATTTTTACCGCAGACGATATCTACCTTATAAGATTTATTCTTAACCACTTCACCGATGATCTCTGCTATTTTAGAAATCCCCATACTTCCCGCCATGACGAGGACGTTGAATTGTGTTTTATCTATTTCCTGCAAAGCATCCTCTGTCAAAAATGCCAAGTTAATAGGAATACCATAGGGATAGATTTTATGGGCCGGAATCCCCTTGGAAACCAAGGACATTTTCGTATACTCACTACCTACGATATAGGCATCCACCAGTTGGGAATAATAAGCAAAATGAGCCCTGAAATCGGTGACGATGGAAATAAAGGTTGCATCGATCTCCCTTCTCCTTTTAAGAGCGGTTACAATGCCAACCGCAAAGGGATGCGTCGCAATGATAATATCAGGACACCCCCGCTTAATGATTTTATCTATTTTTGTGTTCACGCCTGGCAAACCATAGCGATTAATCAACTTGTTAAAACTTTTCATATCAGCCACGTCATACATGGCTTTATAGACTTCCGGCAATTTTGCAGCCACAAATTCGTAACCGTCACCGATGACCTTGTCGTAAGCCAGATAGGTCTCCTTGAAAATGTCCATCACACGGACCTGATGACCGGCATGCTCGTATTTCAATCGAAGAGATTGTGCGGCTTGATTGTGTCCAGCACCAGTGGAAGCCGTCAATATCAACACTCTACTCATAATTTCTTCCTCCAATCCTTCTATTCAAACACATTCTAGCAAAGCTTTATGTAAAGAGAATTAGATTTTCATTAAAGAAAGATTAAAAAAGCCCCCAACAATCGTTGGGGGCCTACTATACTATTATAGCCTAACCATAGCGTCAATCAATTCAACCAATTGACCAACTTCCGGCTTACTAAGCTGTGCGTCCGCGCCTACAGACTCACCTTTGTGTCTAAGGTCACCTGTAATCAGTGAAGAGAAGATGATAACCGGTAACTTCTTAAGTACCTTATCCTCCTTAATCTTTCTCGTCAAAGTATGACCGTCCAGCTTTGGCATCTCAATGTCTGTAATCAAAACGTTTACCTCATCGGTAAAGTCGTTTCCGAACGCTTCAGCAAGCCCCATCAAATATTTAAGCGCTTGATCTCCGTCGTTATAGAACTTCATGTTTTCAAAGCCTGCTATGGTCAATGTATCTTTAAGTACCTGACGAATCATCGGTGAATCATCTGCAAGCACTAAGCTGATCTTCGATCTGTCCTTGCTTGGTACGGTTGCCATTCTCTCCTGTGTAATACCAGTTTGAGGGCTGATGTCCATGACAATTTTCTCAAAGTCCAACATCATCAGAATCTTATTGTTCAAATTAATGTTACCAATAACGAGAGACGAACTTGTAATTTCACTTGGCTTCAAAATCTGTTCCCATGTAATTCTAGAGATGCCAAGCACCTCGTCAATAGCAAAGGCAACTTTCATATTATTAAATTCACAAACTAGGGTCATGCTCTTTTCAACTGCTTCATTTTTTTGATTCTCTAGAACCATGTGCATGTCAATAACAGTAATGACATCACCACGAATCAATGAAATTCCAGGAACCGCTGGATGAGCATTTGGTACTTTTGAAATGTTATCAATGTTAAGGATTTCCTTTACTTTAACGACATTAATCGCATAGTGCTCACCTTGTACTGTAAAGTGCAATATCTCCAGTTCACCCGTTCCACTTTCTAGTAGGATACCATCTTCTCTATTCATACCAATACCTCCAATTTCATATACTACTGTGAATATACCCAACCAGCAACGATTATCACATTTTTTTGTGCTTACTTTAATTATACACCAGATTTTTCTATTCGACTATCCATGTCAAAAAAAACCACCAGCGACCGCATCATCTTGGGTCACAGGTGGTTCTCATCGTTATGCTTCTATTATAATAAACCCATTTCCTTACCAACTTGCTCGAAGATTTCAACCGCTCTAGCAAGTTGCTCTTCTGTATGACCTGCAGTTACCATACAACGTACACGGCCAGTGCCTTTTGGTACTGTTGGGAATACGATTGGCGATGCGAATACGCCAGCTTCCATCAAACGCTTAGAAAACTCAACTGTTTTACCTTCTTCACCAATAATTACTGGTGTGATTGGTGTTTCACTAGCGCCTGTGTCATAGCCTAATTTGCCAAGTTTCTCTTTGAAGAATCTTGCGTTATCCCATAATTTTTCTGTCAATTCAGTTGATTCCATCAAAACGTTTAATGCTTCGATGATTGCGCCAACTGCAGCTGGTGGTAATGATGTACTGAATAGGAATGGTCTACCTCTGTGTAATAACCATTCTTTCATTACGTTGCTACCTGCTACATAACCGCCGATAACGCCGATTGCTTTTGAAAGTGTACCGATCGAGAAGTCAACTCGTCCGTGTAGGTTGAAGTGGTCAACTGTACCACGGCCACCTTCACCAAGTACGCCAGAACCATGAGCATCGTCAACGTAAGTCAAGGCTTCGTATTTTTCAGCCAATTCTACGATTTCAGGTAATTTAGCAACGTCACCATCCATACTGAATACACCATCTGTGATGATTAGTACTGTATTGTAATCTTTACGCTTTTCTTTTAATACACGCTCCAAATCTGCCATGTCGCTGTGTTTGAAAACCGCTTTGTCTGCTTTTGAAAGTTTAACACCATCAATGATACTCGCATGGTTTAATTCGTCTGAAATGATAAGGTCGCCTTTGTTTGTAATCGCTTGAATCACGCCTGCATTACAATTAAAGCCTGATTGGAATACCATAACAGCTTCTTCTTTTTTGAATTTTGCCAATAACACTTCTAGTTCTTCATGGATATCCATATTTCCGATAATTGGACGAACTGCGCCGGCACCAACGCCGTACTTCTCAACTGCTTCAATGGCAGCTTTCTTTAATCTAGGATGCGTTGCCAAACCTAAGTAGTTGTTAGAAGAAAGGTTGATAACCTCCTTGCCGTTTAAAACAACTACAGCTTGGTTAGCACTTTCAAGAACTGGCAATTTTCTGTAAACGCCTTGATCCTTTAATTCTTGAACGCTGTCCTGTAGATACTTTAATTCATGTACATTTGACATATGACACCTCCACAAAATAATAATCTATTCGATCAAAATCGATTCGTTTCTCGTGTTTAGTATACTATAAATTTTAAAAATGTCCATTTAATATTCTAAAAAATTTTTTATTGTGCAAAACCCAGTGTTTTCAAGACTCGCAAGGTTTGTTGAGCATTATTTTCAAATTATGAAAAGTGCTTGTGAGTTTTTCGAAAATACTACATTATCTTCATTTTTTTTAAAATAACAAAATTTTATTTTATTAATTGTAAAATTTCTCGACACTCTTTTTTTATAATTGCATCTTCGGAATTATTTAAGGTTTTCTGACAACGCTCAAAAATGTCTGCGTCACCACATTTCCATAAAGCCCATAAAATATAGGGTACCAAATAATCGGATGCGTGAGTTAGCAGCGGTTCAAGAAAAGCCACATCCGTTGCATCACCTTTGTTACCTAAGGCAATAATGGCATTGCGCTTGAGAACATTGGGGCCGCGCCATACAAAACCGGTGGTCTGGTAACGCTTAAGCAACTGCTTGTTGGAAAGTCCGATGAGCACCTTCAAGTCCAGACGATTGCTGCTTATACGCTTGTAAGCACTTGGAATATCCGGTTTATGGCGATTCCTCGGACAGGCGATTTGACAACGGTCGCAACCATAGACGGCATCCTTCATCCATTCGCGCTCTTCCCACGAAAGCCAATGCTTCTTCTGAGTCAGATAGGAAATGCAGCGTGGTCCTAAAAATCCGTTTTCTTCAGACAAGGCACCAGAAGGGCATGCTCTAATACACAGCTGGCAATTCTCACAGCACGCTGCCTTTAGCGGCTGTGGCGACACCCTTTCATGGGCCATCAGCACCTGATCCAGCAGCAAATACCCAATATAAAATTCCGTACCGTAACGTTCGTGCATCAGACCCTGATTCTTTGCATAGGAGCCTAACCCTGCACGATAAGCAATGTGCCGATCAACCAGCGGCCCTGTATCCACTTGTATGGACATCCCTATTTTGGGCAGTTCCATCCGGATAAAAGCCTCCAACAAAGCCAGTTTTTCTTTCACGACGGTATGATAGTCATATTCCCAAGCCATATTACTGACGGTTCCATCGCCCAGCGGTCCCTCTGAAATGCTGGCTGACTCCAAGGAATTGTAAGGCACACCAATCACGATAATGGTCTTACAAAAGGGAAGAACAGCCTCATAATCCTGACGCTGTCCAATTTCACTGTCACCAAAATAGATATAATTGCCTGTTTCCTTATGTTTCATCAGAAGCACATCAAGCGCTTGGTCTCTTTCCGGAAACGTTATGCCAACGATTGGAACATCCTGTTCCTGCATAAACGTTCGAATAGCTCTTAACGTTAATCCCTCATTCATCTCAACCATACTTTCTCAATAACTTTGATTATTCCTTCTCAAGGGGTGTAATGACCACGCCCACCGAGCATTTGATTTTCTTAGTGCCTGCCTTTTTCTCGTGATATGGCTCTAAAATTGCCCATACCTTGTCATTCACGGTCGCAATTTCTTCTTCCGTCAAATAGATATTGCTGTCATAGGTGATTTTACTTGGTAAATCCATGTCTTCATTTCTCGCGTTGGCAAGAAAATCCTTATTGATACGGTCAAAAACTGCCGATTTAAACTTATCGACTTCGCCGGCATTGTTGGTTACCTTGCTATCGATAATGAACGATTTTGCAATCGGTTGGTAGTACTTTTCGATGACGCCATATTTAGGACTTTCTTTCACCAATTTAAGCAGTCCCACTTTGGCCAATAACTTAATGTGATAATTTACTTTGGAATGAGGCTCTCCAATCTTGCTGCTGATGTGTTTTGCAGTTGCCTCCTCTCCATTGAACGCTTCGATAATGCTAATTCTATAGGGACTTGACAGTGCTTTGATTTGTTCTAGATCCTTTACAATAAATACTTCGTTCATAATACACCTCCACTATACTTCCATAATAAAATAAGTTATATCATCCTCAAGATTTTCAACCAATGGGTCTATTCTACTTTTCAGTTCGCTGTACAAATCTTTAAGAGGTCGATCACTATAGTCTTTTGTCAATTGGATGAGTTCCTCCTCATCCATCGTTCTGTTCTTATATTGATCAATGAGGCCATCGGTATAGAAAACCACGCGGTCCCCACGTTCCAGTTCTACCCGAGCACTCACATATTCCGGCGTGAAAAAGTCGCTCATCTTACAAATCGGAAATCCCGAGCTTTGATCCAAATAGAAGGCTTCACCAGAAGCTTTAACCACAATAGGGTAACAGTTCATGCCACCACTACAATACGTCAATACACGGGTTGTGATATTATAGGATGCAAAAAAGATGACCATGTGCATCTCTTCCGGGAAATTCATTTTATTGAATTCCTCGTAAAAGTGCCGGAGATTCCTATGGGGTTTTAAGCCTCTGTACCTTTTAATCAGCCGTTCTGTCGATTTAATATAGTTGTTGCAGAACATCGTCATCAGGGCCGCAGAAATACCATGCCCTGAAACATCCAGCACGTACATGCCTATGTTCTCATCGTCGATTCGGTAAATGTCATAGAAGTCACCACTTAAACGCTCGCACGGGAAGTACTCTGACATGAAAATTGTGTTCTTAAAGCTCAGCTTCTTAAGCGGCAACAAGGATTGCTGAATGCGCTTCGCGTACTCCAGCTCATTGATTAATCGCGTATTGACTTCCTTAATCTCCATCGTTCGCTTGGAAATAATCTTTTCCAGATTTTCCGCATACAGCTTGATTTGATTCTCGGCATTGATGACCCCTTCAAAGGGTACAGACACCTCTTCTACGTAAAGCGCTCTGGCAATGACCAGTAACGCAATGCAGGAGTAAAGCCTCGGCAGAATCAACCCGCTCTGACTGACATCCATGAAGTGCATCTTGAAGCCCACGGTGAATACGTAAATCATCAGTCCCGACCCCATGCTGAGGAAGACATAATTTTGCGTTTCATAATACTGCTTGACCTTGAAAATAGCCGCAGTTGCAAAGGTGATGGCAATGACAAACTCCAATATGGTCTTTATGATGTGAAAATTGGTCGATGCCGCGACATAAGTGTAAATGGGCTTACTGGAAATCAGAATACCCATCAGCAAAGTCATCACAGCGACTAGAATGACCCGGTGGATCACACTGTATCGAAAATGGTTCCTCTGATGCTCATTGGTCAGTGCGCTTACCAGCAATCCTATACTCAGAATCAAGCTACTTAAAGTCGTGTAGGTTTCCGAGGGATTAGAAAAGACAACTTTAGAGAACCTTATGGTGAAAATGGCCTCTAGGCAAGCGACAACGAGAAAGGTATACATATAGAGTTCCGAGGTGGATTTCTTGTAAGCCAAAAATGAGATAAAACACATGTAGAAGACGATAAAGAAAGTAATGACTTCAAACATGCGCAGTAAATTGCGTATGAATACAACATCTGCAGAACGCAACATCTGATAGACGAAAATGTCTTTGGACAGAATCAAATACATGCCAAAGATAGCCAACATCACAGTTAGCATTGGGTAAAAGCGATTGGAATCCCAATCACTTATATTAATTTCAAAATATTTTTTCCATCCCTTTCCCATAGCCCACCTCAAAAATCGGATTTCAAAAAAATAATTCTATACGTAATTATATCATTTTCTATATATAATCATATCAATAAATTTGAAAATTGTCAGTAAATTTACAAACTTGCTTTTTAAACGCAAAAAAGCGACCCTAAATGGGTCGCCAAATAACATCTTATTCTCTGAAAACGCTACCACCGATGAATTCTTTCAAGATAGAAATATTCATGACCAACTCATCGTCATCAATGGATTTCACATAGCTTAAAAACTTCAGTAGGCGTTTCGCTTCCGGATATTCCGGCTCCTTGTCCGTAATCCGTTCAAGTAGCGGCTCTGCATATTTTTTCAATACCGCCAACTCATAGGCAAGGGCTGAGTTGAAGATGACATCTGCATCCTCCTGATATGGGAAAATGTTCTTTTCCTCACCCTTTCTCACCGACGGCCACTGGCTGATGGTCCCCTTGGCGTCATTGCCACGGTAATTATAGTCCCTCACAATTCGTCTCAGAAGACGCGTATCCGTTGTCGGTATACGGTTGTGGTGGTCTATATTCAGTTGCGTCAAGGCACTGATGTAGATTTTGAATTTATCCTTTTGGAAAATATCCCGGGTGAAGTTTTCATTAAGACCATGGATGCCCTCAATAATCACCAGTTGATCCGGTCTGATTTTCAATTTTCGGCCGGTGTAACGGCGCTTACCTTCTTTGAAATCGAAGGTCGGCAAATCCACTTCTTCACCCGCCAGCAAATCACTCAAATCACTATTGAACTTCTCTATATCAACCGCATCAATGGATTCGAAATCGTATTTACCTTCCTCATCCAATGGAGTGAATTCGCGATCGACAAAATAATCGTCCGTCGAAAGGGTAATTGGATGCAAACCGTTCACTTTCAATTGAACTTTCAATCTATTGGCAAAGGTCGTTTTCCCAGATGAAGACGGCCCTGCAATTAGAATCACCCGTTTGCCGCTTCGGGCAATCATATCGGCTATCTCCGCAATTTTCTTTTCATGTAAGGCCTCTGCCGTACGGATCAATTCACCACTTTTGTTGGCCACAATAAAATCGTTCAAGCTAGCTACATCCGCCACACCAAGAATTTTTCCCCAAGCCTCCGATTCGTTGAAAATCGACGCTAATTTCGGTGTTTCCTTAAATTCCGGTAAAACGTCACCCGAATAATTGGTCGGGTATCTTAAAATGACACCCTTATCGTATTTCAAAAGGCCAAAAGCTTTAATATAGCCAGTGCTTGGCAGCATATAGCCATAGAAATAATTCTTCAACCAACCACAGGAATAGATATTAACGGAATCATTCTCGCGGTATCTAAGCAAGTTCACTTTTGAAGCCATGTGATA
>JAFGTX010000425.1 GCA_016938815.1 Clostridia bacterium
CGGTGTAAGACAGCTGTTTACAAATGGAAAACAGTGTGTTATAATGAATTATCTTAATATTAAACTGCAGAAGAGTGGGTTTCCCCACTCTTTGTTGTTGTCCAGTGTTTTTACATAGCGCATTTTATGGCAATGCAACTGTGAATATATTATTGTATGTTATTTTATAAAGAAGAAGGTGATAGGATGAAAAAGAAAACAAGAGTGGTGGATATCGTTGCAGATATCGCAACGCCGATTTGTAAGGCACAAAATCTTGAGTTGGTTGATGTGGAGTTCGTTAAGGAAGGACCACACCGTTACTTGAGACTGACGATAGACAAAGAAGAAGGCGTTTCGTTAGACGACTGTGAAGCGGTGAGTCGTGCTTTAAATGAAGAGTTGGATCGACTGGATCCAATCGAGGAAAATTACTTCTTAGAAGTAACATCGCCTGGTGTTGAGCGTGAATTGAAGCGAGACGTGGATTTCAAGAAGTTTGCGGGCAAGACGGTTCAGGTGAAACTTTACCAAGCCATTAGTGGACAAAAGGTTATTGAAGGCATTTTAGTAGGCTTAAAAGACGGGTATATATTGGTTGAAACAGGTGGAAAAACGATTGAAATTCCAAAAGACAAGGCTTCTACGGTGAAACTTTTGGTAACTTTTGATAATAACTAAAAGATGGGAGGAACTATAGTGAAACAGGAACTTTTGATAGCGATTGAACAGCTAGAAAAAGAAAGAGGTATTTCAAAGGAAATACTGATTGATACGTTAGTTACAGCGTTGCAAACAGCTTATAAGAAAAATTTTGGATCGACTCAAAACGTACGTGTGGATTTTTCTGAAACTACTGGTGAAATCAAGGTATATTCCTCTAGACTCGTTGTTGAAGAAATCATGGAAGACGAGACTGTGGAAATTTTATTGGAAGATGCAAAGCAGATTGATCCTTCCTTTGAATTGGGTGACACGGTAGAGGAAGAAGTAACACCAAAAGATTTTGGTCGAATTGCAGCACAAACAGCCCGTCAAGTTGTTGTTCAAAGAATCAGAGAAGCTGAGCGTAACATTATTTTCGATCAGTATTCTGACAGAGCATCGGAAATCATCAACGGCAGTGTTCAAAGAATTGCCAAAGGCATCATCTACATCAACTTAGGCAAGACAGAGGCGATGCTTTTACCAAGTGAGCAGATTGCTACTGAAAAATATGAGCAAGGCTTACGTATTAAAACATATATTACAGAAGTGAAAAATACGACAAAAGGACCGCAGATTTTAGTATCTAGAACACATCCAGGTCTTGTAAAACGACTATTTGAATTAGAAGTACCTGAGATTCACGATGGCGAAGTAGAAATCAAGTCCATTGCCAGAGAAGCGGGTTCAAGAACGAAATTAGCAGTATACACAAGCATCGAGGAAGTTGATCCTGTTGGATCGTGTGTAGGCCCTAAAGGTGCGCGTGTACAAAATATTGTAGCAGAGCTTAACGGAGAAAAAATTGACATCATCGAGTGGTCTGAAGATCCAGTACAGTTGATTTCAAATGCCCTAAGCCCATCGGCAGTAGAGCGTGTTATCCTCTCAGATGAAGAGAAGGCAGCCCTTGTTGTTGTACCGGACAATCAATTGTCTCTTGCAATTGGCAAGGAAGGTCAAAATGCCAGACTGGCTGCAAAATTGACAAACTGGAAAATTGATATTAAGAGTTCATCTCAATACGATGCAATGGATATCAGCGATTTCAGTCCTGGTATGATTCATGCGGAAGAGGCAATCCACGAGGCAGAAGAAGCTGCTGATGATGAAGACGTATATGAAGACGTTGTAGAAAACGAGGAAGAATAAGAGGTTCATTATGAAAGCTAGAAAAGTACCCCTTAGAAAATGCGTTGGTTGTGGCGAGCAAAAACCTAAAAAAGATTTGATTCGCGTAGTTAAGAATAAAGATGGTGAGTTGCTTGTAGACTTTACCGGTAAGGCAAATGGCAGAGGTGCTTATATTTGTCCAAGTATCGAGTGTCTAAAGACAGCCCAAAAGCGCAAGGCACTGAATAGAGCGCTGGAATGTGAAATTTCGGATGAAATTTTCGAGCGTCTCGAGCAGGAGTTAAAGAACGATGGAAAATAAGGCGTTAACACTCCTTGGCTTTGCGGCAAAAGCAGGAAAGATTACTTATGGTTCGGAAAGTTGTCTGATTGGAATTCAAAAGGGCAAGATCCAGCTGGTCCTTATGGCAGGCGATATTTCAGACCATACGTCAGAGAAGATTGAGCGCGCTTGTAAACGAACAGGTGTGAGTTGTATAAAATGTTTCAATCGTGAAACATTATCAGAGGCAGTTGGCAAGTACAACAAAGTGGTGCTAGGCATAACGGATGCTTCTTTTTCAGAGAAGATAAAGGAGTATTGCCATATGGAGTAGCGCTAATTCGGAGGTGAAGGTATGCCAAATAAGAAAAGGGTTCACGAACTTGCAAAAGATTTGGGATTGAATTCAAAAGATATGATTACCAAGTTGGCAGATATCGGAATAGAAGTAGGTAGTCACATGAGTACCTTGGAAAAAGATGATTTGGAAAAAGCATTACAAACTTACGGCAGAAGAGCGGACGGTAAGAAGCCAGAGGGCAGAAAACCAGAAGGTCGAAAGCCGGAAGGAAGAAAACCAGAGGGCAGAAA
>JAFGTX010000426.1 GCA_016938815.1 Clostridia bacterium
GCATGACCTCTTTATCCTGATATAACTTGTCTTTTGACGATGCTAAAATATATCGTCTTTACATTCACTATCCCATTGCATTCCTCTGCTCAGAAATGCCACTTATTATGTCAATGCGGCAAAGGCTTTTTTGTACTTTTGTTCTTCTTGAATGAGTCTGAAGCCTTCTTGGGTTAATCGCGTAACGCCGGACATGGACATGTTGCCGATATATTGACAGAGTTCTTTATAGCTCACATCACAGAGTACTCGCATGACATAGGTGATGAAGGCTCTAATTTTGCTTGTCCCTCGGTTATGTTTTGTTCGAAGGCTTATATTGGTTGGCTCTTTTAAGATATGCTCGACTCTTTTGATGAGTCCATTGACATCTTTGTATCTGATAAGGCTTTGCTTTTCACTGTGATAGGTGTTGTTTGTATAGGCTTTGCTTATGTCTTCATCTATGTTCTTTAAAGGCTCTGTTCCAATGACGGATGCTACAAAGGCGGCATACTTTTGCCTGGCTTTTTGTTTGTCTTTGCTAAATGGCCTTAAAAGGTATTGTGTGTCCACTATTTTGTACGTGTCCTTCCTTTCTCCTGTATAAATACCGTATGAGGAATATGGATAGGCTTGTTCTCTTCCTGCATATTGAGGAAGGTCTTTTGCATTGTTGTGAATATAGGCAGATAGTGTTAGGCTATAGGCGTCTGTATCTACGATTTTACTGGCATAGCGCCCTTGAAAGAGATGCCCGTGACGATGGTGCTTTCTGTTAAAATAGCTGACATAGGCTGTGTTTAGACTGAGCATGTATTTGGATATGTCGTAGCCGCACGGATTGATATATAAATGGACATGGTTATCCATCAAACTGTAGGCATAGATTTTACAGTGATATTTTTCGTTATAGCGTTTGAGTAAATGCAGATAGTATGATTTGTCTTCTTCACTTTTAAAGAGATCAATCTCACTGATGCTTCGACTCATAATATGGTAGGTACTGTTTTCTGATTTTTGTCTTGCGCCTCTTGGCATCGTTCTCACCTCACCATTATTTTACGCCTTCTTTTGTAATTTGTAAAGAACAAATGTTCTTTTTAAGGGACATTCCTTCTTTTTTTCACAC
>JAFGTX010000085.1 GCA_016938815.1 Clostridia bacterium
TTGCGACGGTTGAAGCAGACCAACCACGCGTTAGACCATTTGGTGCTGTGTGTGAATTCGAAGATAAATTATACGTTGTAACCAATAATGAGAAAAAGGTTTACGCACAAATCATGGAGAATCCTAAAGTCGAAATTAGCGGTATGTCTGGTGACTCTTGGATTAGATTAGAGGGCGAATTGAAAAGGGACAATAGAATAGAAGCGCGTCAAGCGATGCTGGCTGCAAATGAAGCAACACTTGGTAAGCTTTACCATGCGGATGATCATAAAATGGAAGTGTTCTACTTTGAAAAAGGTACGGCAACGGTTTACACTATGCAAGGCGATGCAAAAGTTCATTCATTGGATTGATCAGAACTATAGAGTTAATTTTTTAGGCGCTTTCATGGCAGCATTTAATGCGATGTTAGCGCCATTGCTATGTCTAAGGACGGAAAATTAATATAATTGATTTAATGGCATCAATTGCCATGCTGGATAGTTTCATGGGTAACTGGGAGCGGACGATTGCATAGGCATACATGGGGGAAAAAGGTTTTGGTGTGTACGCATAATATCGACTTTTCCAATGCGTTGGTGCAAATTTTTCTTTGGCGTGATGGAGCGTTTTGAAATTATAATAAGTGGACATATTTTCATAGATGTAGGTGAAAGCCTTACCGCTGATTGAATAACGATCATCCGACATTACATTGTAAAGTGGGGATAGGCCAAGTGTCGCTTCCTTAACGCCTTCTGAATGGAAAATCATAAAAGCGTCGTAAATAATTTTTTCAAGCGCCCCTTGAGGTGCAGTTTGTTTTCTCCGCGTAATCTCAGCAATATAACCATTTCTATTGTTATAAGGATTGAAAATACAGTAGGCGATGATGTTGTTGTCGCTGTCTGATGCGTAAAAATAGCGTCGGTCAAAGGGCTCGTTAAAATTATTTTTTCCTAGCATAAAAACCAGCTCTGGTGAAGACTTTGAAGCAATCCATTCATCTGAAATGGCTTGAAGTGCCGTTAAGATATCCTTTGAACCTTCTGCTGTAAAGTCAATCTCCTTTACGGTAATGCCTGTTTTGTTGGCGTGGTTAATTGCAGCACGTACTTTGGCGACAGCACCACCTTTCAAATTGTATTGATTCAAGTCAAAGCAGGCATCTTCGCCACATTTGGTAAAGCCGAATCCAAAGCGTTCGTAGACATCTTTAAACCGTTCTGAGATATTCATCATAAGAATGTTGTAATGTAGGGCGTTGGCAAATTGTAAAAGCTCTGTCATGAAGCTATCTGCGGATTCGTCGGCACAGATGATGTCACCACAAATAGTCAGGATATTGCCGACTATGGTATATGCACAGAGTCCTTCGACGCCTTTTGAAAAGAAATATTGCTTATCGTCCTCAAGTGCTAAATAGGACATGGGATTCTCTCCGTATGCGAGAACAATGGGACGTGCCTTGTTTTTTTCATGCCGACTCCATAAAGGCGTTACGAACAGTGGGCGCATGATGAAAATGACAAAAATGAAAATAAAACTCCAAAAAACGGTAACGGAACTGTCAATCAATAGTTTACCCTTTAATGAGTGGGTGATAAATAGCGTGTTGTCCATAAGGAACAGGGCTTTACCACTTTGGATGGCAATGTCCTTAAAAGGGATATTTTGACTGAGTGGTATAGGGAGTAGTACTAAGCCTGTAACTATGTATGCTAGATAAATCACGGATGCAAATATCATAAAGGGCACAGCACGCACAAAGGCTTGTCGGGGAGATCTGCGGTGGAAATCTCGAAATCCGTAAGCCAAGACAGAGAAAATGCTAACATCAATGGCAACAAAAAACAGGGATAGGTGATGGATATGCAATAAATGGCCAACCAGTGAGGATGCGATTGTTAACATCGTAAAAATCCAAGCCATTCGTAATCTCTGAAATAGATAAAATGAGATGATGACCATCAATATCCCTGTGATAAGATAAATCGCATGATGCAAAGCAAGAAGGGATAAATTAAAGGTATGTGATAGTATGCGCTCGTCCAAATCGATATATCTGAAAGGTAGTGCGGACCAGATATTACGCCAACCGGATAAAAATAACAAGAAAATGGTGATGTTCTGTATATTTCGTTTCATAAGACCTCCATTACGTTTATAAGTACATTCTTCATGTCATTGATACCCTTTATATGATGTGTTTATACAGCTAAAAGCACCATGATGACAAGTGTGCAATAGGCATAAAAAA
>JAFGTX010000427.1 GCA_016938815.1 Clostridia bacterium
CCTGGCATGGAGTTTCATGGTATATCTTTTATCGTATCCTAAGCTTGTAGCAACGTCATTCCAGCTTTTCTTGTTGAGATATCTCATTTCCAATACCAGCTGATCAAGCGGGTCTTCAACTCGTCTGATCGTACACCTTATTTCTTGTGTCAGATCCACTAATCGGTCGATGATCTCATTGGTTTCATGTTTAAGATCAATGAGTTTCACATTGTTTTCTTCACGGGTGTTTACATGCTGCCCATTTGATACCTTTACCTCAGCATAGGAAGGTGTCACCTTTTCAGCTAACGCTTGCAGTCTTTCTTGCTCTTCTAGTTTTTGATCGATAATTCTATCCAGCCACAGGGCCTGTGATAAATATGATTTAGCTGTCATCTCTGGTCTCCTTTCACAAAATCTGTAATACAATCCCCGCCATCCACAATGGTCCGTACCTAAGCCTAGTTGCATTGATGCTAAACCACTCACCTCTAGTGCCTCGTCTACCAGTTCAGGTACTGTAGTTCTTATGTTCATGGCCGCATGACCCTTTCTACTGGATCCACAAGATCAAAGGCGGCATAAGTTGCTGATAAGAAATTTGTTATGGGCTTTCCTTTATACTTCCATACGGATTTCCCCTTATAGCTGACGCCGTAGTGTTGATCATTAAATTTACTATGGATCATCTTTATCCACGAACCCTTATGCATAAGGATGTAACTGCCATAAGGGGTCTCTTTCCATTTTCGCTTGGGGAAATTCCTTTTTCTCTTTGCCCTATTCTTCATGAGGCGTTCTCGCTCTTTTGCTGCTAGAACATCTCCTTCCATGATTCCTGCGCAAATGCATCCAACACGGATGTCCTCAAAGTAATCATCATGCTCCATCACATGGACGAATCTCACTCTGCTACACCCACAAAGTTCGCAGGTAAATAGATCTGTATCTGATGCTTCTTCTTCAATATCAATTACATCTGTGCAATACCAATCACTAATGGGGGCATGCCATTCTTCAAGTCGCTTCTGGCATCTTGTTTCATATCCATTTGATTTCATCTGATCAACCTCCTGTTCTTGTTGTTCTCAAATCTCTAAAAGCCCTATACGCGCGAATATACGTGTTTTACTGTATATAGGGCCTATTCTATCTATTTTTAAATTAATAATAATTGTTAGGAATATAAGAACACATCATCTTCTAAGGCTTGCCGCCAGTGGAGTTTGAGGTGTTCCGTAATTTGTTCCTAACCATTTATTAAGGAACATCCACAACTCCGGAACATGTACCCAAAATCAAGATTTTTAGGAACACTGCTAGGAACAGCTTTTAGGTACAAAGATATACTGTGGACCATAAAGCGTCGTTCGCTCTTTTTTATCCTGCCTTACCCAGCCGAGTTTCGTTAAAATAGCTGCAAGGGTATTGGAGTCCGCTCTACCCAAATTGGCTCTGTCCTTGCCGAAGCATTCACACCAGATTTCCATGTTGCAAACACTGCTGCGAGGAATGGTTCCCGCTCTAGGTGCTGCTCCAAACTCATTTCCACTTAAGAAGTTTCTTCTTTCAAAGAGATCCATCTGGTCCCAATCATCAGGGAGAAGGGTGTCCAGATATTCTCTGACTAATCCTTCACGTTCATCGGACTCCATGGCTTCACGCTGTTCGGCCTTAGCCAGCTGCTCCATGGACGCATCCAGATAAAGCTTTTCCCCAGCCTTGACGTATACCAGGGCCTCTGCCCATATCTGCTGAATCTCTTCAGCGGTAATCTGCCAGGA
>JAFGTX010000428.1 GCA_016938815.1 Clostridia bacterium
GAGTAGTGGAGGTCATATGGTAAAAATTGAAAGCGGGCTAAATGATTTTTCTTTTCAATTTTTATTGGAATGCCCCAACGAACAGTTTCTCGAAAACGCGTATTTAAACTTGCTGAATCGCATGCCTGACGAGATCGGTCTCATACATTATGCTCAACGTTTGCAAAGTGGCATCCCACGGCAAGTAATTTTGGTAGAGATCTGGAATACACGGTTGAAACAGGGTGGTGCTGTTTCAAAGTCTACTGATATGGATAAACTAGTGACCAGATACCGGGCAGTCCGTAGACTTGCCGTTGGTAAAATGCGCTGGCGCCTACTACCGAAATTTGGTAAACATATTCCCGATGTGTCGGAATTTGATTGGATAGCTTGGGCGAGATCATATCTGAGTGAGGCACATGTCTCCGCGAAAAATACTCCGTCACGAGATGATTCTCTTACTCGCGCTGAAAATAACGCGAGCATTGATTGGCCCCGTATTTCCTTTGACGATTTCTTGGCTTTACCAGACGAGGCATTTCTGGAAAACGCATTTCGTGTATTGCTTGGACGCAAAATAGATGATGCTGGTATGCAGCAATACCTTTCAGCGCTGCTGGATGGGCAGGAGAGGTTACACATTCTTCAAGATATTTATTACTCCGAAGAAGCCACAAGCATGCGCACATTTTCTGATTTGGATGATGTGGAAGATGATTCTTACCTTTCTGCTGTTTATCAACGGTTACTTGGAAGAAGGCCAGATTGGGCTGCAGTTCAGGGTTATCAGCCGCTTATTGACAACGATCAACGTAGAGAATTACTTGCCGATCTCCTATCTTCCTCAGAGTACATGCAGCGACATGCTCCTAGAGCAAATTTTGAAAGCGAGTTAGAGGATGCCCTGCAGCAATGGTCACTAGCAAAATCCTCACAAGTATTTTCGGATGCTGCTCATGATTCTTATCTCCACTGGATAGGACAGTATGAGAGACTTTCTAAACATGACAGAAAATGCCTAGTCCATCGTGCCAAAGGCTGGACGGAATCGCCCCTAATTACGGTGGTTATTCGTACTATGGAGCTTAATTTAGATTATTTGATTGATGCTATACTCTCCGTATGCAATCAGATTTACCCCCATTGGCAGCTTGTCGTAGCCATTCCGTCTACTTCAGATACAAAGATTGAAACGGTTCTTCGGGTACATTCCGAGGCTGATGCACGTATTCGTATTGAACGGCTTTTTTCTTCAGAAAATGATTTATCCGAAATTTGTAGTAAAGTACTGGAAAAGGTAAAAGATGGTTATCTGCTCTTTATGGATTCTACGGACCAGATTGATGAAGCAGCGCTATTTTGGATAGCTGAAACGCTACGCAATCAGCCAAAATGTCGTTTGATTTACAGCGATGAAGATACAATTTCAGCTGATGGGATTCGAAGTAATCCGTATTTCAAACCGGACTACAATTATGAACTACATTTAGCCCAAGACTTAATGGGCCGCACCTGCGTATTTGAATTGGAGCTGCTAAGAAGTATTGGCGGATTTCGTCCAGGCTGCGTGGCAGCTGAATACTGGGATATCAGTCTCCGTGCGGTAGAGAAGCTGGAATTAGATCAGATAGTCCATATTGCTCGCGTGCTGTATCATCAACGCGCTGAACGCACACTACCTTCCGAAGAAATACGTCTGCGCGTGGTGCAGAAGCATTTGCAGCGAAAAAGTATAACAGGAAAAGTGGTTCCTGCGCCAGATGCTCCACAGTATAATCGCGTCGTCTATGAACGCGCATCTCATCAGCCTTCCGTAACAATTATCATTCCAACGCGAGATAATGCCGACCTTCTGGAACGCTGCATTGCCTCAATACGACAAAAATCCTCTTATCAAAATTACGATATTCTCATTGTGGATAACGGCAGCAAAACATTAGAGACTCGGAATTTGCTCAAGAAACTGAGCGAAGAAGAGGATGTGCGTGTCGAATGCATGGATATTCCGTTCAACTTCGCTGTTCTCAATAATACTGCCGCAACAAAAACATCAGCCGATCTTCTTTGTTTTCTAAATGACGACACTGAAATTCTCACCTCGGATTGGTTGGAGGAAATGAGCTCATTCGCGACTCAGAAAAATGTCGGCATCGTTGGTGCCAGACTCTGGTATCCAGATGGTCGTCTGCAACATGGTGGGGTCATAATTGGAATGAATGGTGTGTCAGATCATGTTTTCAAGGGGATGGAACGGGGAGAAACGGGGTACTTTGGGAGGGCTGTACTGCATCAGTCCTACAGCGCTGTCACCGGTGCATGTATGTTGGTATTGCGCAAGGTCTTCGAACAAGTAGGTGGTTTTGATGAATCTTTTGAGGTAACACTGAACGATATAGATTTATGTCTCAGAGTCCGTGATTTAGGTTACAGGAATGTTTGGACCCCTTATGCAGAACTTATTCATTATGAAAGCGCAACGCGCGGCACGGATAAGTTTTCTCATAAGAATGCCAAGTCTGTTCATGAAATCGCATTGTTTACCGCCCAATGGATGGATGAACTTTATAACGATTCTGCATACAACATCAATCTAGATTTATATAGCACAGATTTCTCTTTGGCTCATCCACCCAGAAAAACACGATATAGTTATTTATCTGCAGTTAATCTAGCCAAGCTGGAGATGAGCCGTATTCCTGCCCTCAAAGAAATGTGGCCACAATTCACTAAAGCTTTAGTGTACAATCAAAAAGATCTTATTTTAGAGAATGATTTTGTAAAAAAAGAAAATTATGAACTTAAAAGAGAAAAACAAGAGTCATCATTTTTAATAAACGCTATACGTAATGAAGTATTGCAGATGTCAATTTCGAAAGATGGTTCCGGGAATGATATAATCAGCTTGGATATTATGAAGTATTTGGATGGGTTAATGCATTTATCAAAAAACTCGCCATTTTACATTAACGGACATAAGATAAACTTTAATGAAAATCATGAGATTGTACAAGATCAAAAGGGGATTCTGCGAGGCTACTCATCAATAGGACAGGATCCATATTTTATACTACAGAATTCATTTTTAACGCCCGGATGGTATCGAGTGTATCTATCTATGAATTCTGATATAAAAAAATTTATTGCAAAAATTTATTTTGATTATGGTTTTGGATTTAATGAAATTAACACTATTATTCTTCCGGTTTATTCAGGTTCTGTCCTTTCTCGAGTTTTCTTTATTTCTCAGAATGTGCATCAAATTCGTTTCGATCCCCTGGAAGACGAGGTGTTTTTTGAGATAGAATCATTTCGTATTGAACCATTATCTGAAAATCATGCTAAAGCGATAATGTTACATAAAATATCCGAACAAGAACAAAATTTATCAAGTAATTTATTGAATGAGCATACTGCGGTAATGGCATTAAGTGATTCAAAGGATTTTCATTCAGCTAAAAAAATACTGATTGGTTATAATGAGTGCTTTGTGGACAATCCGAGTGACATTTCTTACGATGAATGGATAGAAAACATCGAATCACCTGGTGAGCCTACGCCTGAAATCGTCAATAATGTACTCGAAAGTTTATCTATTAAACCTCTTATCTCTATAGTTATGCCTACCTATAACACCCCGGAAATATATTTGAAGGCTTGTATCAATTCTATACTCGCTCAGTCATATCCGCACTGGGAGTTATGTATTGCGGACGACTGTTCAACAAATTCAGGAGTGCGCCAAGTACTTAAAGAATACGAAAATAAGGATTCACGGATTAAAGTTGTTTATCGCATCCAAAATGGTCATATTTCAAAGGCAACTAACAGCGCTCTTGAGTTGGCTTCGGGTGAGTATGTGGCGTTGCTTGATCATGATGATAAATTGACTGAGCATGCTCTATATTTCATGGTCCTTGCAATAAATAACAATCCTGATTCACAAATATTATATAGTGATGAAGATAAAATTGACCATAAAGATAGACGCTTTGATCCTCATTTTAAGAGTGACTGGAATCCAGATTTGCTTTATTCTCAAAATTATATTTCCCACTTGGGTCTTTACAGTTGTGAATTATTGAAAACTATCGGAGGTTTTCGAACAGGGGTCGAAGGCAGCCAAGATCATGATTTATTTCTTCGTTGTTTGCCTTTTGTGCATTCGAGTCATATTATTCATGTGCCACGAATACTTTATCATTGGAGAGCTGCCGAAGGCTCTACTGCGTTAGCATCAAATGAAAAAAACTACGCAAGTGATGCAGGAATTAAAGCATTAGAAAACTATTTCACAACAAATGGTCCTCTTGGCCTTCGTGTCGAGAATGGGCTTGTTCCTAATGCTTACCACATTATTTGGCCTGTACCTGATGCGGCCCCCTTAGTGAGTTTGCTCATGCCAACACGTGACAGGAAGACGATTACTGAAATTGCTGTACGTAGTATTTTGGAAAAAACAACATATTCTAATTACGAAATTATTATTATTGATAATGGAAGCATAGAAACAGAAACTCTAGAATGGTTTAGTGCCATACAAAAAGAGAATTCGCGCGTTAGAGTGTTACGATACGATTATCCATTTAATTACTCGGCGATAAATAACTTTGGCGTAAGTCAGGTTAGTGGTAGTCTAATCGGATTAATCAACAATGATATAGAAGTGATTAGTCCAGACTGGTTGACAGAGATGGTTAGCCATGCATTAAGAGCAGATATTGGCTGCGTTGGTGCTAAGCTGTATTATAGCAATGGCACTTTGCAACATGGTGGTGTTATTCTTGGAATCGGCGGAGTTGCTGGTCATAGTCATAAATACTTTAATAAGACAGATCATGGTTATTTTAGCAGATTAAAGCTGGTCCAAAACTGTTCTGCTGTTACAGCGGCTTGCCTTATTGTAAGGAAAGATATATACGAAGCGGTAGGAGGGTTGGATGAAAAAAATCTTCAAGTAGCTTTCAATGATGTGGATTTTTGCTTAAAGGTCAGAGTTGCAGGCTACCGAAATTTATGGACGCCATATGCAGAATTGTTTCATCATGAGTCTATCAGTCGAGGAGCAGAGGATTCACCAGAAAAACAGGAGCGCTTTCGTAAAGAGGTCGAATTCATGCAAACTAAGTGGGGTGATTTGCTTAAATCTGATCCTTACTACAACCCAAACCTAACACAAGATCGGGAAGACTTTTCCATTTCATCGACTTGATATTTGAGGACTCTAATGAAAATAGGTATTGGTGCAATATTTCGAGATGAATTTGATTATATTATCGAATGGTTGTCGTATCATATTGTTGCAGGTTTTAATGATTATCTTATTGCAGATAATGGCTCTACAGATGGGACTAGAGAGCTTCTGGAGGCTTTACAAGAAGTTGGTTTTATTTCCTTGTTGTATCAACCTGTAGTTGAAAATTTTGCACAGATTCGAGCTTACAATAAGATTGTAGAAAAAACAATAGAACTTTGGGATGCGATACTATTTATTGATGCTGACGAATTCTTGGTTCACGATTCTTTTGTTGATGGTGCTGAGATGTCATATCTGATCAATCTGTTATCCGATCAAACGATAGGTTTAATTGGTATTAATTGGAGATGTTTTGGGTCTTCAGGATTGGAAGATCAAGATGAACGGTTGGTAATTGAGCGATTCAGATGGTGTGCTGATGATAGTAATATCGTTCCATATTCTAAGGTTTTTAAATCGATACTTAATAACAATAACATTAAAAGTTTATCTAATTATTCTTTTCATCAGAAAGCTGATGTTCATATTTCTTTTGTAACTGATGATGCCAAAAAAGTCTCTGTTCTAGGGGACAATATATCTCAATTCTTGTGGCCAATAGATGGTATTTTTTGTCCAGTTTCTGATTCTCCTATAGTTTCGGTTTTGGAATCTGCACCACTTCGTATAAATCATTATTTAATTAAATCTAAGTCGGAATATACTACCAAAAAAAGGGTGCGTGGAGATGCTCAAAGTGGCATAAATACTGATCGTGGTGAACAATATTTTTTTGACCATGATTTCGATGATAAAGTATTTAATTTTCCACATAAAAAAATTGCATCGGTAAAAAAGAAAATTGTTGATGTACTTTACGCTGTAAATCATTCCACTTTCACAGCTCGTCTGATAGGTAATATTGACGTGTCAAACTGCGATGAAGTGGTTGGATGGTTAGGGCACCAATCCGGGCATGTTGATTTACTCTTTGTTTCTGTTTTCGTTAATGGAGTACACAAAGGATTGTCCCCATGCAAATTTTATCGGCCTGACGTTAAGGAACGCGGATTCTCGGTTGATGGTCGATGCGGTTTTCGCTTTACGCATCCACAGCCGCTTGCCTCCGGTGATGTAGTAGAAATTTATGTTTACGCCAACAGGTTTAGATTTGAAAATTTTCGTTCTGTCATTTAGAGTCCTCGATAGTATATCCGCAATCCCCGCTTTTAGGCGCCGGATGAGTCGGGTGGTATAACCACTGCCATGGAATCTTGTAAAAGCGGTAGTCACACCGTTTGGGACTCTAAGTATCTCCTAGTCTGGATGACGAAGTACCGATATCAGGTATTGAATGGGGATTTATGGCTCTGATGTCGGGAATACCCACGTGAGATGGGTGTAGTAAGGAGATCGTATCTATAGCGGGGTCTATTAATAGGGATCATGTACATCTTGATTGATTGAAATTACGCCGAATCTATCGGTATTCAAGGCGGTACAGTATTTAAATGGAAGTGTTTACACCGGTTGCTGACGGACAATGCGAAGTTACGCAAGAGATTCTGGGGCCAACATTTGTGGGGGTGGGGCTATTGGTACGCGAGTAGCCCCGGTAGTGGGAATGTTAAGTACGAGGTTTGGCAGGAGTACATCAAGAATCAAAC
>JAFGTX010000086.1 GCA_016938815.1 Clostridia bacterium
CACGTTTTTTTGCTGAACCTCAAGGTCTTGAATTATATCTATAAATTGGACCCTATGTTGGAAGACCGTTTAGGGTCGGTTCTAGAGGTCGTGAGTAGAACACAGTGCCAAAAGGCAAGAGAAACGGCCAATCAAAGTAATGCGATGACCGTAAAGCATTTGATTTTACCGACCAAAGAAGGTTTGAAGAAAATTGCCGTCGATGAAATTCTGGTGCTGGAGACGATGCAATTGAGACGAAAGGTTGAAGTCCTCACACAAGATGACAGTTATGAAATCGCTCGTACCCTAAAGGATTTGTTGGAGGAGTTGCCTTGCTATTTTATGCACAGCCACCGATCGATTGTGCTGAATACCCGCCGAATAACTGAAATTTATGTGAAAGACGGTTACCATCAAGCGGTGATGGCTAGTGGTGAAAAATATAGTATCTCGAGAAATTATGTAAAAAACATTACGCGAGCTTTTCAACAAAAATGATCCTTAAATGCGTTGCTTGACAGAAAGTAAAAGCTGTAATATGATTTCATTGAAATAGAATAGTTTTATGGTCACCAATTTTTGGTGTGAAGAGGGAATCAGGTGAAAATCCTGAGCAGCACCCACTACTGTAAGTCGGACGAAATTGCATAAATCACTGCGAAAGCGGGAAGAAGCAATGGAGGAGGAAGATAAGTCAGGAGACCTGCCATAAAATCAACAGTACTCGGGGATGGAGCGAATGTAAAAGAAATTTTTTCACACCCTGATTGGGTGTGTTTTTTTTGCTTCAAAATCCAACAAAAAAATGAAATCGTGGAGGGGAAAAAATGAAATTTAAAAAAATGATTTGGTTGATGTTGTTTCTTGTATGCGCGTTTATGATGGGTGGTTGTGGCGCGAAAATGGATGAGGGGACAGCTGCGGAAGAAAAGTCGGAAGTTGCAGCGGTTGAAACGCCAGAAGTGGCAGTGGCACAAAAAGAGGATGCCCACTACCCGGTGACGATTCAAACATTCAATTATGCAAAAGAGCCAATTGAGGTGACTTTTGACAAAGCGCCGGAGAAAGTCTTTGCCGTCTATCAAGACTCGATTGAGACGCTACTTGCTTTAGGTCTTGAAGAAAGAATCGTCGCTTGTGCAGGTCTTGATCAAGATGTAAAAGATGAATACAAAACAGCTTTTGAAAGTGTGAACTACCTAACGGAATTTTCGCCGGATAAGGAGAGTGTCATTATGTTAGAACCAGACTTCATTTTAAGTTGGTATTCTTACTTTAGTGATAAAAAATTAGGCGACGTACCTTATTGGCATGAACGTAATATCGGCACCTATATGATGATGAACTCAGGCGCGGCAGCTGAAAGAACCCTTGAAAATGAATATACGGATATCTTGAACTTAGGTAAGATCTTTAATGTAGAAGAAAAGGCGGAAGCCCTTGTAGAGGAAATGAAATCGGAAGTGGCTAAAGTGGCTGAAAAAGCCAATGCAATGGATGAAAAACCAAGTGTATTAGTTATGGAATTTGAAAAAGAAGGTATTAGAGTTTACGGTGATAATACCCTTGGTGGTGATATGGTGAAACAACTTGGTGCCAATTTGGTCGTGGCACCGGAAAATCATATGAGTAGTGAAGATTTGATCTTTGCAAATCCAGATGTGATTTTTACGGTTTATTTCGGAAGTTCGAGCAGTATCGCCGATGGAGAGGCGGCGACTGCCAAGTTCTACGACGATCCTCAATATGCCAGCTTGATTGCGGTTCAAGATAAGACAGTATATGCCATCTCTCTTGGAGAGACTTACTGCAGTGGTACGCGTACATTAGATGGGATTTTGAAATTGGCAGAAGGCATTTATCCATCGATAGATCAGTAGTGACAAGGAGTTAGATTATGGAGGAAATTCGAGAATACAGCTGTGAAAGACGAGAAAAATTTAAGATTGTTGATATTCCTCATAAGATGCAAAGAATGGGAATGCCGGTACACGTCGGCATTTCTATTCTTTTATTGCTCATGGTGCTGTTATCCATTGTCATCGCAGTGACCATCGGTTCAACGTACATCGATGCTGATGTCGTCTATGAGGTGATTATGGCGGAAATTTTACATAAGACAACCGAGATTAGTACGGCAATCCACGATGTGGTTTGGCATATCCGGTTGCCTAGATTGGTGCTGGCAGTGGTAGTAGGCGGTGGCCTTTCCGTATGCGGTATCGTTATGCAGGCGGTGGTGCAAAATCCCCTTGCAGACCCTTATATCTTGGGTGTGTCGTCAGGGGCTTCCTTTGGTGCGACCCTCGCCATTCTTCTGGGGGTAGGCTTGGCATTTGGTAGTGGCTATGTGGGTGTTATCGCTTTTGGTGGGGCCTTTATCGCGTCGCTTTTAGTCATGGTGATTGCCAATGTCGGAGGCCGTGCAAATTCGGTTAAGCTACTGCTTTCCGGAACGGCGATCAATGCTGTTTTTTCTGCCTTTTCCAGTTTTCTTGTCTTCTTTGCGAATGATCGTGAAGGTATAAAGAACATCACCTTTTGGTTGATGGGCAGTTTAGCTGGTGCCAAATGGTCGGATATCGTTGTCATCTATGTGGTGGTGCTGAGTGGCGTTTTTTTCTTTTTATCTCAGTACCGGACCCTTAATATGATGCTTGTCGGAGACGAGACCAGCATTACTTTAGGAACAGACCTGCATAAGTACCGTCATATCTATATGATGGTCGTCGCCTTGATGATTGGATTTATTGTTTACGCGTCAGGCATGATCGGCTTTATTGGACTCATCATACCGCATTTCATGAGGATTCTATTTGGGACGGACCACAAGAAGTTGATTCTGGTATCCTTTCTAATTGGGGGATTATTTTTGATTTGGGCGGATGTACTGTCTCGTATCATCATACCCCACACGGAGCTTCCAATCGGCATTTTGATTTCAATGGTCGGTGCACCCTGTTTTATTTATCTGTTGGTGCGCAAATCCTATGGTTTTGGAGGTAGAAACTGATGCAAATCACATGTGATAGATTGACGATAGAACTTGGCCATACCGAGATTGTAAGGGATCTTTCATTGAAAGCCGCACCTGGCGCTTTCATTGGTGTAATTGGCCCTAATGGTAGTGGCAAATCCACTTTACTCAAATGTATTTACCGAGTACTTAAAGCAAAGTCGGGTTGTGTCTATCTGAATGAAGAAGAACTGGAGAGTTTGACTTATAAAGAATCTGCACAGCAGCTGGGTGTCGTGACCCAGCATAATTATTATAATTTTGATTTTAAGGTTAGCGAAGTGGTTTTGATGGGACGGGCTCCCCATAAAAAGCAGATGGAACGAGATAATACAGAGGACTACGCCATTGTTTATGATGCACTTGGGAAAGTGGATATGTATGATTTTAAGGACCGGGTATTTTCGACTTTGTCCGGTGGCGAGCAGCAACGTATCATTCTGGCACGGGCATTGGCGCAAAGGACCAAGTGTCTGATACTGGACGAACCTACGAATCATTTGGACATCAAGCATCAACTTCAAATTATGGAACTCTCCAAGAAGCTGGGAGTGACAGTCGTTGCGGCCCTTCATGATTTGAACATAGCGGCGACCTATTGCGACTATCTGTATATGTTGAAAGAGGGTCAAGTCGTTGCAGAAGGCTTGCCAAGAAAAGTGTTGACGGAAGAGATCATCGGGTCGGTTTACGACATTCGGGCAAAGATCATTGAGGATGTGGAAACTTCGATGTATCATATTGCCTATTTACCCAATATCGGCTAGTGGGTGGCGTGAGGAGGCTATAAATGTCGAATAAAGTGAGAATTGCCATACTTTCTTGTCTGGAGGCGACTGCGGTTTGTAGCGGTGCGGCTTGCTTTCGCGCTTTGAACGATAGGGACGTATTTTTTAGTGACTATAAGGATAAGACCGTTGAAGTGCTTGCATTTTTTCATTGTAATGGATGCGCCTGCGACTATGACACGGATCTAGCCTATCTGGATAAAATCGAGCGCGTGTGCGCGATGCAACCAGATGCGGTTCACGTAGGAAAATGTACAGCGGTTAACGGTACAGAATGTTCATGTATTACAAAAATTATTGATTACATAGAGGGTCAAGGGATCACGGTCATCAGGGGCACCCATTAAGAGGGCCGCCTTTAATTTTTTGTTATAATAATGAGTAGGTTTCTTAAGATGAGATTTTATTGAACAAAAAAGGATTGGGGGCGTCTATATGGAAGCATTTTCAATAAGCAAGGTGTATGTCGATGACTACGGACAAGTTACGGTGGATATCAATCCCTTGCCGTCAAATTATTGCAGTTTTGATTGTGTATTTTGCCCTTTGGGGAGAACGGCAATTCAAACGGATGAGGCATATAGTTTTGTGGAAACTGAGGACTTTATGGAAAAACTGGATGGTGTTTTGAAAAGTCACCATCTGGACTGGGTTTTTATCAATCCAAATGGTGAGTCTCTTGCCAATGCTCAGTTGATAGAGATTATTAAAAGGATCAAGTCTTATGGTGTTAAAGTAAGACTCTTGTCCAATGGCTATTTGTTCAACAAGAAAGCGTATAGAGCCAGCCTTAATCTGTGTGATGAAGTCATCGGGGAACTTGCCGTGACCAACGAGGGCCACTTTCAAAAAATACAGAGGCCTCTGAAGGGATATAGCTACAAAGACTACGTTGAAAACATAGCATGCTTTAAGCAACAGTATCACGGCAAATTTTTACTGGATATTACGGTATTGAAAGATTATTCAGATAGCGTGGAATCTGTGGAAAGTTTCAAAGCCATCATTGAGCGAATTCGACCGAATGGGCTGATCGTCCAAACGCCGACAGTTGAAAAATTCAAGAGAACCTTTGGTGTTGAGAAGGAAAAGTTGGATGAGATCAGGCGTGTGTTAGATCAGGTGATTTCATCAATGGACTGATATAATAGTTGCGCAGTCAACTATTGTGTGGTACGATTTGGATTGTGAGGTGCTTAATGCTAAAAAAAAAGAAATCCTATATCAAGATAATTTCAGCTATATATCGATACAGCCAAGGGTGCATTGGCGAAAAAATCAAGGGCTACAATATTGGCAAGGGTCAGTGGTTCTATCTGACGCAATTGCTGTTTAATGAAGATGGACTGACACAAGATGAACTAAGTCGGATTCTTTATGTTGATAAGGCAAACACAGCCCGTGCCTTGAATAAGTTAGAAGAGGAAGGTTTTGTTTATAGGGTCGAGGATGCGGAAGATAAACGCAAGAATCGGGTCTATGTGACAGATAAGTCGGCAGGTTTTAAAACGGAGTTTCATCAAATATTTAAAGATTATAATAAGGTGCTAGTCGCTGGTTTTACAGATAAAGAGAAGGAAATTGCCTTGGATTTACTAAATAGGATGTTGGAAAACGTTATTGGTTGTAAAGACGATAAGCATGTGTAAGGAGGTGTGATATGGAAATTGTTATGAATCCCATTGGCTACATTAAATCGGGTTACGTGGATAAGAAAGAGTTGCCAAGGCAAAGTGTTATGATGCAAGATGCAAAGGCTACAATCGAGATATTGGAGTCTTACAAAGAGGGTATTAGCGATATTGAAGCCGGCACTTACGGCGTGGTTTTGTTTTATTTTCACAAGTCAACAGGATATACGATGAGAGCGACTTCTGGCAAGACAGGTGAAAAAAAAGGTGTATTTTCCTTGCGATCACCGAATCGTCCTAATGGTATAGGAATGTCTATTGTAAAATTTACGCGTATCGAGGAAGGGTGCATTGAATTTGAAGGTGTGGATATGCTGGATGGCACACCGGTACTTGATATCAAACCGTATGTAGAAGAGTTGAATCCAAAATTGTAAAATGAATGACTTGTGTTGTTAAAAAAAATAATATTTTTGTCAGGTTTACATTCGTAATGAAAAGAGAAGTTGGGTGTAAGTCCCACGCGGTCCCGCCGCTGTAAGAGAAGAGTACAATTTATGATGCCACTGAAGTATATTTGGGAAGGCAAATTGTATGATGATGCTCGAGCCAGAATACCTGCCTGATGAATAACCACATAACTCTACGGCAGATAGAGATGGTTTTTGTAGATGGCTATCATTAATTTTTAGACTCTCAATATCCTATGCTGTGTAGGAGTTGAGAGTTTTTTTATGTCAATGTAGATTTCATAACTCATTATAATTAGGAGTTATGATTGATAAGATGAAAATAGACTTAAGGAGAGGATATTTATGAAACGTATGATGCAAAATTTAGGGATGATATTGCTGATACTAATGTTGCTGATGTCGGTTGTAGGCTGTAGTACACAAGCAGAAGAGTCTGAGAACTTGGCAGGGGTATATGAAGGGACTGTAAAAGGGTATCATGGTGACATCACTGCAAAGACAAAGCTTGATGCAGAAGGTCGAATTGTTGATGTCCAGATTAAAGGTGATGCTGAAACCAAAGGTTCTGGACAAATTGCACTTGAAAAAATAGGTGAAAGAATTTTGGTGGCGCAATCCCTAAAGGTTGATGTCGTATCCGGTGCAACGGTATCTAGTTATGGGGCGATAGATGCGGTTGCAAAATCATTAGAGCAGGCGGGGTTGAATAGTTTCGACTACAATTATGCGGAACGTGCAGTTGAAGAAGACTATCCGCTGCCAGAAATAGATAAGTCTACAATGCCAGTGGCATTGGAAACAAGGACAAGTGTGACGATAACAGATGTCAAGGGAAGAGAAGTAGTGATTAATCTACCCATTTCTTCGTATGCCATTAGTACAATGGATGTTATCGAGTATGTCATTCCACTAAAAGGGGAGAAGGCTTTTGATATGTTGGTCGGTTCAGGGCAAGATGGGGGTCATGGACTTAATAAATATGCGGAGCTCTATACACCTGTAGTGGGTGATTATATGACCCATGTTGGACAAATTTCTGATCACAATGCCCCATTCGACCTTGAGATGATTTTGTCGATGAATCCAGATGTTCTTATAGTGAATTCGGCAATGGGGGCTCATAAATACGCAATGGAAATTGAAGATCAGTTGACAGCAGCAGGAATTAAAATTGTACTTATAGACGTGCCTGGGAAAGCGCTTGAGCATTCGGCTCAACAAACGATGACATTGTTAGGTAAAATATTTGGGGAAGAAACGCGAGCATCTGAAGTATCCTCTTTTTTAGACGAACAATATGAGTTGATAGCAGAGAAGGAATTGGAGAAACGTGAAGATAAACCGACGGTTTACTATGAGAAGTCTGGCTATTCAGAGGTTTTTGGTTCTACATCGACAAGTGCAAAAGGCTGGGGGAGCGTTATCCGATTAGCGGGTGGGGATAATATTGCAGACCCATTATTGATGAATACAGCCGCATCTGGTGGTAGTAACAACACTCTTGACCCGGAATATGTGATTGATGCCAATCCTGATTTTATTATCGTAAGTGGTATTAATGACGGTTGGCTGAGTATTACGAATGATCATAAAGAAAGCAAATTTGATATCGTGAATAGAGTGGGATGGGCTGATTTAAAGGCCATTCAAAATCATGATCTATACGAATTTGCACACTCGACTTCAAGGCAAATATATGCTTTTTATCCAACCTTGAAGGCGGCAAAATTATTTTATCCTGAAGAGTTCGAAACGTTAGATCCTGAAGCAGTGCTGGAAGAATTCTTTGATAGGTTCATGTTGCTGGATACCAATATTTCAACTTGGTTTACAAGCTTAGATGATTGTTAATAAAGTGTTGTTAGATGGGAGTGTTGCGTATGGCATGTGAGGTTGAATACAAAAGAAGCCGATATAGAAGTTCGTATAGCAGAATGGTCAAACAGCGCATTACCTTTATTGCGGTTCTTTTGGTAGCATTATTTGCCTTATTGCTACTGAATATATCCATAGGATCATCGGATATTTCATTTATGGAAGTTTGCCGTGTTTTATTGATGGATGAGGGCATGGGAAATAACGCTATGATTATTAGGAATATTCGTTTACCTATGGCTCTAATGGCTGTTGTAGTAGGCGCCTCTCTCGGTATTGGTGGATGCCAGATACAAACGATTCTGAGAAATCCTATAGCGAGTCCTTATACTTTAGGCATTTCAGCAGCGGCATCTTTTGGCGCTGCAATGGGATTAATCTTGAATCAAAGTGTTCTTAAGCTTTCTGATACCATGGCAGTAACCACGAATGCGTTTGTTTTTTCGCTGATGGCAGCCATAGCAATCTATATTTTTTCCTTGCAAAGGGGAATCGGTAAAAATGCAATTATTCTATTTGGGGTTGCGCTTAATTTTCTTTTTAGCGCCTTGACAATGATCATGCAGTATATTGCTGATGAAGATCAACTGCAAGGTCTTATCTTCTGGAGCTTTGGCAGTTTGCTGAAAACGACTTGGACTAAGTTCTACGTCGTACTATGCGTGTTGAGTGTTTGTTTTTTTATTGTTATGAAATATGCGTGGCAATTGACAGCAATGACATTAGATGATACAAAGGCGTCAAGCTTAGGGGTTGATACAGCTAAAGTACGCCGCATAGTCATCTTAATGACATCTATGCTATCCGCAGTTGCGGTTAGCTTTGTAGGTACTATCGGGTTTGTTGGATTGATTTCGCCACATATTGCTCGGCAACTCGTTGGAGAAGATCAACGCTTTTTTATGCCACTATCGGGACTGTTGGGGGCCTTTGTTCTGTCACTGTCGTTTGTGTTGAGTAAGCTGGTGATTAGAGGGGTCATATTGCCGATTGGATTGGTGACGTCGGTTATAGGCATTCCTTTTTTCATCCTAATTATTTTCAGTAAAATGAGGAGTATGTAAATGTTATCAATAAAGCAGTTAAACTTTGCTTATAAAAAAAAGAAAATTACTTATGAAGTTTTTGATGGTTTAGATATTTCTTTTAATAAGGGGTTCAATGTGGTGATAGGTCCTAATGGTGCAGGTAAGTCAACCTTGCTTAAAGCGATATTTGGATTGCTGGATTGTGACGGACAGGTTATATATAAAGGAAAAAATATCATGCATATGAATGTACGTGAAAAAACTGATTTGATGGCTTATTTACCCCAAATGGATGTTGATGTATCATCACTTACAGTCATGGAAATGGTATTACTAGGGCAATTACCTGATTTAAACTATAGAATCAAAGCCGAAGATATGGATAGAGTGATGGAAATCCTAGAAGCGCTTAACATTGAAGCATTGGCTATGAGAAATTTTGCTGAATTAAGTGGTGGACAGAAAAAATTAGTGTTTATTGCACAAACTTTGGTGAGGGAGCCCAAACTAATTTTGATGGATGAACCGGTTAATTCGTTGGATTTACGTAAACAGTTGGAGCTATGTCATCTAATTCGAAAAATTGTAAAGGACAAGCAAATTGATTTCATAGTAGTTTTACATGATATTAACTTGGCGGCGAGATACGCACATCATCTTGTTGTACTGGACGGCAAAGGGAAATGTTATGCTTCTGGAACGGCGAAGGCAGTTATCACCCGTGAGATGCTTAAATCTGTTTATGGCGTTCAAGCAAATATTGTCCTTGATAATCAGGGCATCCCTATAATTTCACCAATCGATGCATTCACCTTGTAATGTCTCTGGAATAAGTTGTTGTGGGTTATAATTCTATGAACTCCCTTGTACTGAGAATTTTAAATCTCGAGTGCAAGGGAATTTTCTTTTCAAGTAAAGGAAAGAATGGTAGTATATTAATTGATAATGATTATCAATTAATAGGAGGCTATATGAAAAATGATTTTGGATTTATTGAGGAAATCTATTTTGGATTACAAATAGTGATTATGGTGTTCTTGCTTAATGTCGGATTTCCGCTATTTGGTAGCGGTGGCAGTATCCAAATGAAGATTATGAGTCTTTTATATGCAGCTTTTATCACCTTCAGATTTTATCGGTCTTATATTTTGTCTTCTACCGAGGGGAAGTGTGTGGATGACAGTTACTCCATGATTATCGGTTTAATTGAAGGGGCCTTTTTATTTGCTTTCGTAGTGATCAACATTTCCATGACGACTGTACTTTCAAATTTGGTTGTGGCGTACGTGATGGTTCAAAGCATTAGGATATCGGGCAGAAAAAGATATTATTTCGTTCTGCTAGCGGTTGTGATTGATGCTTATATTTTTTTACAAATAGGCTTGATAGATGCGTTGATACCTATGGTTAGCAATATAGTTTTAATTATCTTTATAACTCTGTGTATAGGTACTGTTTTTAAGGAAGTATTTAAACTACAGATGCAAAATGACTATTATATGACAGAGTTGATGGAATCCAATCATAAGTTGAATCAATTGGCTAACACTGATTATCTGACGGGGTTACATAATCATAAATATTTCTATTTAACACTTAATAATTTCAAAAAATACTGTGATGAAAAAGCGGAGTCCTTGTGTATGGCTTTAATCGATATTGATAATTTCAAAAAGGTCAATGATATTTATGGACACTTGGCTGGTGATGCTGTTTTGGTCAAGTTAGCTCAACTGATGCAAAGCAATGTGCGTAAAGGCGACTTTATTGCAAGGTACGGTGGTGAGGAATTTGTTATTATATTTCCACAAGTAAAACTTAGGGAAGCAGAACGTATTTGTGAAAATCTGAGACGGGTTGTTGAAAGTTCAAGTTTTGAAGTAGAGAATCATCAACTTAGGATTACCGTCAGTACAGGATTGAGCCAGTTAGAGTTTATGGATTTAGAAGTGATGCAGGATTTTATTAAAAAGGTAGATAATTTATTATATATGGCAAAAAATGGTGGGAAAAACTGCGTTGTATCTCAGATTTATAAACGTGAGGTGATTTCTTGATATGGCATTATAAATAAAAGTGATTGGCCCTATTGAAAAAATTTATTTATGTCAACAAAGAACAAATTAATCCTATTGGACACTTGACAAGAGACCGTATATATTTGTATTGGGGTATTATATAACAAATATGACAGGGGGTTTTGGGATCATAAAAAGGAACAGTTTCTGTTCTTATCTGAAAGGTTAGGTCGTTATGAGGATTAAAGAGAATGCGGAAAAATTATATGGTTTATTGCCGCTGGAACGCCGGATCGTAGGCGTTCAAATGATTGAAAAGAGAGAGGCATATGATGCAATCAAGGGGCAAGCAGTTGTAAAGCCTATGCCGTATTGTGTTGCAGTAAAATCTGCAATGGAAGGGCATAGTGTTAAAATCGACTGTATTGCATCGAGCTGCCCGGGTGGTAGTCGGGCTCTTGGACTAACACCTGCAACTTCAGATTATTACAACGGTTCTATAGGGGTCGCTATGGGACTATACAAAAACGAGAGTATTGCGTCAAACGTAGCAACATCAGTATTATCAGGCAAACCCGATACTTATGGTGTTCACATCAAACCACTGGAATTGTTTGCGGATGAGCCAGATATCGTACTGATTGCGCTGAATGCGAAGAATGCCATGAGACTTTTACAGGGCTACACTTATCGTTTTGGCGTTGCAAAGAATATCAGTTGTTCTGGGAGTCAATCAGTTTGTGTTGAATGTACAATGAGTCCTTATTCTAATGGGGATATCAATATTTCGATGCTAGGTTCCAGTACGCGACATCATGCGGCATGGAAAGAAGAAGAATTAATGGTGGGCATTAATTACAAAGTATTTGAAGCCATCGTAGACGGCGTTGAGAAAACCGTTAATGCGGTGGAGTCGGACGTGGATAAGGCACGTATTGAAAAAAGTCTTAAAGCAACGAAAACCCTAGAAATAGATGTTGAATATGGCAAAACGTATTACAGTGCTTACTGAGCACTGATTAATCATCAAAGTAATGTTTGTATATAATTTCCAGGCATAGATAGCCTTTATGGATTGTTGTTTTAAAAGGTTATTTATACAAATTCCCTTGCAATAGCTTTCTAGAAGCTGCGGCAAGGGAATTTTTTTTTTCTATTTTACTTTTAGATAAACCCCTGTCGCATCATCATGGCGTCTAAGACGTCTGCAGCAATCGAAGTTCTCCAGTTCCTTTTTTCTTAATTGGTGGATGATATCATCTGCACCGTATGTGTCAACACGTTTAAAGAGTTCTTCTAAATTAAAACACTCGTATTTGTTGTAGATGGCAGAATAGCCGTCGGACATTAATAGGACCGATTCGATGTGATGGAGAGGGTAACGCTGGTAAATTCCTTTTTTGATGGCGACAGGGTCATGCTCAAGAATGGCGTAACCATCTTTGGCATTCATTTTCATGCGATTTCGTCTGAGTACAGTGAGTTCTTCTTCTGTGTAACCGGCAAAACTAATCTCTTGATCACGATCTTTGTTTTCTGCAATCATCTTGATGACGGTTGCATCTAAATCAGCAATGCGTTCATCTGTGACAATCTTAAATACGCCACTTTTAAATTTGATGGCAATTTCTACGTCACCTAAGACATAGCACTCTAACATATCATCTTGGATGCGTGTGATGCCGATGGCGCTGGACGCCCGATCCAATTTGGAAAGTTGGTTGATTGGTATGAAGTTGGAAAACTCGCGATTCAAGTCTAATATACCTTGTTCTAAAATAGTATGTAAGCTAATAGCTGTATTTTTCAGATAGGTATTCAAATATTGGGTCCACCAGTTAACGACCCATGCGACGTCGTTTGACCAGTTGGTAACGTTGGTTTTATTCAGTGCTGAGGCACCGTCCATGACCCAAGCAAAACATTCACCATTGCCGTGGGCATCTTCGTTATGTTGCTTATACGTATTGGTGATAGCGTCTATTTTAAGCATTTGTTTTTCCTCCTTGTGGAACGAGCCAGTAGACAAAACTGCTCAGTAATGTGGATACGATGACAAGTAGTGCACCGTAAGTCATTGCGAGGCCGATATCGTACTCAAAAATACTGTTTACCATGGCAATGGAAATGGGTTTGTTTGAAACAGTGTATAAGAAGGCGGACATGGTATATTCGCCGATACTTCGTATAAAAACCAGCAGGAATCCTGCTATGATACCTGGACTGATGATGGGAACGATCACATGGCGAAAGGTCCAAAGTTTTTTTGCACCTAAACTTCTAGAAGCTTCTATATAGGTATCGTTCAGTCCGTTCATGGCCACGTTGAGTGTGCGTACCATAATAGGAAGGGCACTTATGAAATAGGCTATGGGCAGGAGCATGTAGGAACCGACCCATATTTGATTGAAAGAGAAGACAGAAGCTTTGTTGTAGGCATTAATCGTGTTGATGGCAATGGCACTGGACGGCATGGTCCACGGCAGCATGACCAAAAATTCGATAAGACCTTTTGAACGGTAGTTGCTCTTTTCAATAATGGCTGAACTTGGCAGGCCAATGAGTAAAGTCATCAGACTGGCAATCAAAGCCATGATGATGCTGTTTTTGAAAGGTGCAAATGCCCGTGATTTCATAAAGATCTTCACATAGTTATCCCAAGAAAATTTTGAAGGGAAAATTTCTACCATCCAAGAACCAGGAGAGATAAAGGACCCCACGAGGATCATCACAACGGGCAAAAGAATGAGTAGACATAAGACGCATAAAATTATATATTGAAGCCATTTATGACTTGCTTTCTTAAGTTTGAGAGGTTTGAAAAGTGCTCCTCTCACGGAGCTTTGATACTGTATTCGCTTTTCGTATTGCTTGAGTACCCAAAGAAAACTGAGGGAGACAATTGAAAGTAAGACCACCTGCATCGCGGCTACAGACATATAGTTGTTGGCCTTAGACATTAAAATCTGGACCGTCATGACACGGTAACTGCCGCCGATAATACTCGGCGCAGAAAAAGAGCCGATTCCAGACATAAAAGTAACAATGCTGGAAGCAATCAGCGCTGGCTTCAAAAATGGCAAAAGGATGGTTTTAAAAACAACCCATTTGGAAGCGCCCATGTTTCGGCTGGCTTCGATGACCGATTGGTCTAAATGTCGGATACCGATGGATACATTTAAATAGAAATAGACGTATTGGGTGTATGTGTGTACAAAGAGAATGCCAGCGAGGCCCTTAAATCGAAAGGGAATCTCGTTGAGATTCAAAAGAATCTTTATACTTTGGGTGATAATGCCACTTTCGCCATAAAGCTGTACAAAAGCAAAAACGATGATGAGTCCCGGCAACATGATGGGTAACAGCAATATTTTATCGAAAAATTTTTGATAGGGCATTTCATAATAATGGACTAAAAACGCCAAGCTTGTACCGACGATACCGCAAAACAAGACTGTAAGGATGCCCAAAGTCACAGAGTGAAAGAGGGTTTCCAAATTGATGGTGTTTTTTAAAAAATCGGTATAGTGGATTAGGGATAGGCGCTGCTCAGCGGTCATACTTACCTGTAAGGTTCTGAAAGCAGGAAAAAGGATCGTTCCGATAAGGCACCATAGTAGGATACCGATGAAAGCAATGGATTTTAGTTTCTTCAAAGTGTAGTCCTCCTATTGGGGTAACAACTTGATGACTTTAGGGGTGATGGCAAGGTAGACCTTGTCATCAATCAACAAGCTGTCGCTGGAACCAACGGTGTTAATGCGCGAGACTTTGAATAGCGCGTTGTCTACGGCAATTTCATACTGATGGAAAAGTCCGGTTAAGTGGTAATTCAGTATGGTGCCCTCTAAAATATTGTTTCCGCTTTGAGGCGTTGTATGTATTTCAATATCCTGAGGGCGAATACATAAGTAATCGCCACTACTGCCATGTGGCACTTCAAGTGTAATCCTATCGGTGATATGTGCCTTTATGCCCTCAAGTCGAACGGGCCATAAGTTGATTTCGCCGACAAATTCTGCGACAAAGGCGTTTGAAGGACGGTTGTATATTTCTTCTGGCGTACCGATTTGAAGGCATTTGCCCTTGTTGAATACGGCAATACGGTCAGAGAGTGCCAGCGCTTCCGTCTGGTCATGGGTGACAAATATAGTGGTGATGCGGAGCTTTTTGATGATGGATTTCATTTCTTGACGCATGGAAACACGCAGCTTTGCATCCAAGTTTGAAAGGGGTTCGTCCAGCAAGAGGACGCTAGGTTCCATGGCTAAAGAACGGGCTAAGGCTACCCTTTGTTGCTCGCCACCTGATAATTCGGAGATGATGCGTTTTTCGTAACCGGAAAGTTTAACCATCTCGAGATAAGTTTTTACTTTGGTATCTATAGCATCTATGGCCATTTTTTTTATTTTAAGGCTGTATGCCACGTTTTCGTAAACGGTCATAAAGGGAAAGAGTGCGTAGTTTTGGAAGACCAATCCTACTTTCCGATTTTCTGCGGGGATGTGGTTTACGGATTGGTCGCTGATTTCAATATGTCCGGAATCGGGCTCAACAAAGCCTGCTATGATACGGAGCATCGTCGTCTTTCCGCAGCCGGAAGGTCCCAGAAAGGTGAAAAATTCACCAGTATTAATGTTGATGTTGATGGCGCTGCAAGCTTCTACCTTTCCAAATGACTTATAGATATCTCTCAGTGTGACATTACCCATTTCTATGCTCCTAACTTTAATACATGAATTCTTTTTTTTGTTATGTAATTAACGCTTGTACAATGCGTCATAAAAGGCGTAAGAAGAAACTTCCTACGCCGTCGATAGCTTTTATTAAGTTGCCCTATGTTATTCTACATCTTTTTGAGTGTCTTTGATTTCGCTATCCCATTTTTGCATCCATTCAGATTGGCTTTTAGACAGTGCGCCCCAATCGACATCCATGATGTTAAGTTCGATTTCACTCATCCACTCTGGCGCATTTTTAATGGCTTCAGGATGTGTTGGCATACGGTTGAACTCGTTCGCATAAAGTGTTTGAATCTTTTCCCCGCCAGCAAATTCAATGAATGCTTTTGCTGCGTTTGGATGTTGTGCATTTTTGATCAAACCGATGCAATCCGTGATAACTGGTGAACCGCTTGTCGCGTTAACGATTTCTAGTGGCATACCATTGTCCACTCGGTTATCGATTACGGAACTTAAAGTGGCATAACTGATACCAGCTTCTTTTCTTCCAATGGCTTGGAATTGAAGGGAACCACTGCCGTAGTATTGTTTTGTATTAGCATCCACTGCAGCTAAATAATCCCATCCTGCTTGCAAGTCGCCTTGTTTTTCATATTGTTGTAATAATGCTGCAAATGTCGCACGTGCAGAAGACGATAAGACATTTCTAAATACAAGTTGACCTCTGTATTTTTCATCTGCTAAATCGCTCCAGTCTTTTGGTGCGTCTTCTGGGGCAATGACATCTGTGTTGTAGAACATAACGACAGGTGTTTGAATTGTTCCGAAGAAGTAGTTTTCTGAGTCTTTGAATAGTGGGTTGATTTGATCTGCCCAGCTTGGTGCGAATGGTTCGAATAAGTTTTCTTCTTTTAATTCAAGGAATACCGAAGAGGCAGCACCGAACATAACATCCGATTGTGGGTTTTCAGCTTCTGCTCTTACACGGTCAGCAAGCTCGCCTTTTAAATTGATAAATTCAACTTTTACACCGGTCTCTTTTTCGAATTCTGTCGCAACAAGTTCCAACATATCCTCGCCGTGTGTAGAGTAAACAACAACTTTATCTTCCAATTCAGCGGGTGCTGCTGCGTCAGCTCCGTCTGTAGCTGTTTCATCTGTAGCAGCTTGTTCAACTGCTGGTTCTGTATTAGCAGCTGGTGTTTCAGCAGGTTTTGTACAGCCTACAACTGCAAATACAGTTACTAATACCATTAATAAACTGATAATTTTTTTCATGATTTACACTCCTTATTTTTGGTCTCACAAAATGTTAGCATAGAAGGTAAGAGGATGCTATCACTATAAATATTTTCAATACACGCGCAGTAAGTATAACAAAAATTTATAAACACAAAAAACGATTTGATGCCATTAATAAGTATCTATTGATTCAATCAAAAAATTGGAGGTAAAAATTTAAATAAGGAGGGAGATTTATGATATCAATCGTCGTATTGCTTACTTATATTTTTATGGTTACCATGAATGCCTTGGCAAATATATTGCCGATTAACGGCGTTGGGACAGGTGAAGTTTCTGCGTGGTACCCCAATCTATTCACTCCTGCTGCGAAGACCTTTGCTGTATGGGGCGTTATTTATCTTTTGCTGCTGCTTTATACCCTATATCAGTTAAAGAATATTAAGCAAGATTCAAGAGTGGATAATCCACTGTTTGAACAATTGGGAAGACCTTTTGCCGTTTCATCACTTTTGAATGGGATTTGGATTTATGCATGGCATCATAATCAAATAGGATGGACGGTATTGATTATGATATGTTTGCTGGGATTGCTAATATATATCAATTACACATTGAAGAAGGTTTCCTTGCAAGGCAAGGATATTTGCTTGATTAAGGTGCCTTTTGAAGTCTATTTCGGATGGATTACCGTGGCCACTATTGCGAACATCACGGTCTTATTGGTAAAATTGAATTGGAATCGCTTCGGACAGACGGAGGTATTCTGGGCGGTATTGATGATTACATTAGGAGCGATGATTGGTGCCTTCAATATACAATTCTATCAAGCGCCTTTTTATGGATGCGTCATGTTGTGGGCTTATGGTGGCATTTTAGCGGAACATATGGGCGTTTCAGGCTATCGTGGCGAGTATCCAATGGTCGTAGGTGCTACAATTGGTGGAATGGTCATTTTGTTGGTAGGAGAGTTGCTGCTGGTCAGAAAAAAATGCTTATAAAAAGAAAGTGACGGTAAAGATGAAAGAAACGGATTTATACGAGCCAGTCAAGATACTTTTTGAAAGTCTTGGTTATACGGTGGATGCTGAAGTGGCAGAGCTGGATGTAATGGCGACTTTAGGCGATGAATGCATCGTGATTGAACTTAAAAAGGAACTGAATTTGAGGTTGATTGTCCAAGGTGCCAAACGACAGAAATTGAGCGATATGGTTTATGTCGCCGTACCGAAGCCGTCTTATAAGACGCGGATGTCTAAGGTCTTTTTAGATAAATTATATTTGTTGAAACGTCTTGGGATTGGGCTTATTTTTGTCAATTTCAAAACCAATGGGGCGGTGGCAACGATTGAAGAAGAGCCGATGGTTTTTGACTTGAAGCAGGCTCAGCGACAAAATAGAAAAATCAGGGAGAAAGCCTTAAAGGAGAAATCCATGCGAAGCGGAAGTTACAACCTAGGTGGGCAAAAAGGTACAAAAATGACGGCCTATAGGGAAAATGTACTTTTGATTGCGGGACTCATCTCCAAGCATGGGGATATGCGGGTGGCCGATATCAGAGCCGTCGCAGGTGAAAAGACGAATACCATTCTACAGAAGGATTTCTATGGCTATTTTACCCGTGTTAAAAGGGGCATTTACGGTTTAAGTCAGGCTGGAGAAGAGGCAATAACAACTTACAGTCACATAATTGAAAAATTAATATAAATAAGGTAAAACACTTGAAAAGGCCTCTTGATAGGCGACCTCAGGTGTTTTTTTATGTATTCAACGAAAAGACATCAAATTGGACAATTATAGACATTGACATGTCCAAGTTTGTGGTGTAACATTAAGGTAGATGAGAGTGAATTTCATTTAAAAATTCGGAGGGATTCTATGGAAAAGAATTATTATACGGTCGAGGAAGCTGCTGGCAAGATTGGTGTGCATACAAAAACGATCAGAAGATATATCTACAGTGGCAAGTTGAGCGCGAAAAAAATCGCTGGACAATGGCGTGTGAGCGATGAGGCGTTGGAGGAATATTTGAATGGCAGCGGCAGCTGTTGTTCTGGGGGGAGTAGCGGCGTCAGTAAAGACGATTTTTGCGTCTTCATGGACAACGACTATTTTGGTTCTGAAGACGCTATTCAAGTTTGTACCATCGTGGACTACTATGTTGAAGAACAAAAAGAAGTGGCGCCGCTGGCTGCAGATGTGATGATGGCAGTGACGACGCTGGACGATACGGGGAAATCCAAATTCAACTACGTATACGACGATTCAGAAAAGAAGGCGCGCTTCGTATTCTGGGGAAGTCCTGGATTTATAGAAGCGTTGATGAAGACGATTAAGCGCTATGTTTAATTGGGTTCAATTGCTCATGGGTTGCTGGAAGAGTTAGAAAAGAGGTAAGGACAATGAACAACAACAATAACGGAATGAGACAGGTAGTTATACCTGTGGCTGGGATGACGTGAGCCAGTTGTCATCAAAGGGTTGAAAAAGCAATCCAACACCTGGACGGTGTGGGGGAAGTCAGTGTCAATGGCGCGACCAATAAGGCACATGTGACTTATGATGAAAGTAAAATCAGATTATCAGAGATCAAGCAAAGTATTGTAAAGGCGGGTTACAAACCGCTTTCGATAGAAACAGAAGGCATCAAGGAGGAGACAGACCCCTTAATAGAGGAAAACCGCCTCATGTGGCGTCGTTTTAAAATTGCCATCTCTTTTGGTGTTATGCTGCTTTACGTGGCCATGGGACATATGATTGGATTACCACTGCCTCAGTGGATTGATCCTATGGAGCACGCCTTGAATTTTGCAGCAATACAAGTGGTACTTTTAGTGCCGATCGTCATTGCAGGCAGAAAATTTTATACAGTGGGTTTCAAGACTTTGTTTCAAGGACATCCCAACATGGATTCCTTGATTGCAGTGGGTACAAGTGCGGCGATTGTCTACGGACTTTATGCGCTGGTCCAGATCGCTGAGGGTAATACGGCATATGTTATGGAATTGTATTTTGAAACAGCAGGTGTGATTATTGCATTGATTATGCTGGGGAAAACCTTGGAACACCGTTCTAAAGGCAAGACGTCAGAAGCCATAAAAAAATTGGTGGGTCTTCAGCCGAAAGAGGCAACGGTCCTTCACGGTGACGAAGCGATTCAAATACCGATTGATGAAGTAGCGATTGGTGATGTTGTTTTGGTTAAACCGGGAGAAAAGGTACCGGTAGACGGGCGTGTGGTCGAGGGTTACAGTTCCGTCGATGAATCCATGTTGACGGGTGAAAGTATACCGGTAGAGAAAGTGGTTGGCAGTCATGTGGTGGGTGCCAGTATTAATAAAAACGGTATCTTGAAGGTCAAGACTGAATCGGTCGGTTCAAACACAGCACTTTCGAAGATTATCCATCTGGTTGAAAATGCTCAGGGTTCCAAAGCGCCAATTGCCAAATTGGCCGATGTGATTTCCGGTTATTTTGTACCTATTGTTATTGGTATTGCTCTAATTTCCGGACTTATTTGGTATGTGGTTTCAAGGGATTTGAATTTTTCGCTTAAGATTTTCATTTCCGTTTTAGTCATTGCCTGCCCATGTTCGTTGGGACTGGCGACACCGACAGCCATTATGGTGGCGACGGGGCGTGGTGCCGAGAAAGGTATCCTCATCAAGAGTGGGGTAGCCCTTGAAACTGCTCATAAGATTGAAACGGTTATTTTGGATAAGACAGGTACGATTACGGAAGGAAAACCGGTATTGACCGATGTAGTGACTCGGGGTCAATTATCGGAAGACCATCTCTTGCAATATGTGGCCTCTGCTGAAAAAGGTTCTGAACACCCACTGGGTGAGGCTATCGTGCATGCCTTTGAGGCGACTTCAGGGGACTTTATGAAGGTGACCGCTTTCGAAAACGTGCCGGGACATGGTTTGATCACCGTGTTGGATGAACAGTTGGACGTACTTATTGGCAATGAAAAGTTGATGGTGAAAAAAGGTATTGAAAACGTGGATATCCAGTCATCTGAGCGTTTGGCCAAGGCAGGGAAAACACCGATGTTCGTTGCGGTCAACGGTAAGTTTGAAGGCATCATCGCCGTGGCGGATGTCGTGAAGCCGACCAGCAAGGCAGCTATTGAGAAACTTCACAGTATGGGTCTTAAGGTGGCTATGATTACAGGCGACCATAAGGATACGGCCAATGCCATTGCGGAGCAGGTGGGGATTGATGTGGTGCTAGCAGAAGTACTGCCGGAGCATAAATCGGAAGAGGTTAAAAAGCTTCAGATGGCTGGACAGCGCGTAGCAATGGTCGGTGATGGCATCAATGATGCACCGGCACTAGCTCAAGCAGATGTTGGCATTGCCATCGGTTCTGGTACGGATATCGCAGTGGAATCAGCGGATATTGTACTTATGAAAAACGGATTGGAAGATGTGGCTGGGGCTATCGCGCTGAGTAAAGCAACGATTAGGAACATCAAACAGAATCTATTTTGGGCATTTGCTTACAATTCTGCCGGCATTCCACTGGCAGCAGGCCTGATCTATGCCTTTGGCGGACCACTTCTGAATCCGATGTTTGCAGCGGCGGCCATGTCTATGAGTTCTGTATCGGTAGTCACCAATGCCTTGCGTTTAAGAAAAGTGCGTATTGGAATGTGAAAAAAGGGGTATAAGGAGAGTGTAAGTGGTATGAGCTGGAATTAGAAAAGAAGGTGATGTTATGCATACCATGTCTCGATTACTGAATGCCTATGAAAAGGGCTATCGGATGCCTTTTAACAATCAAGCAAAGATTATTTTTTTCAGCGATGTGCATCGTGGTGACAACAGCATATCGGATGAATTTGCCCATAACCAGACGGTCTATTATCATGCGCTGGAGCATTACTATGAGTCAGGTTATACCTATATCGAGGTAGGTGACGGTGATGAACTCTGGGAGCATAGCAAGTTCAAGTACGTTCGAAGTGCCCATAACGATGTCTATGAACTGATTCGAAAGTTCTATAGGGACGGTCGTTTTGAAATGATCTTTGGCAATCACAACATGAGTTTGAAGAATTCCAAATACGTATCTGAGAATTTATATGAATTCTACTGCGAGTACCAAGATGAATCTTCAGACCTGTTTCCTGATATCAAGGTGCACGAGGCAATTATTTTAGAGCACGAAGAGACCGGTAAAGAAGTCTTTGTCGTACACGGTCATCAGGGTGATTTTATCAACGATCAAATGTGGCGGCTGATGAAAACGATCAATCGTCATTTCTGGCATTATCTCCACATTGTTGGTTTTAGAAACCCTTCAAGTCCAGCAAAAAATAGACATAAACGGCATAAAATCGAAAAAAACTATACCAAGTGGATCAAGAAATATAAAAAAATGCTCATTGTGGGCCATACCCATCGGCCTAAATTTCCAAGTGAAAACGAAGAGCCCTATTTCAATACAGGTTCCTGCCTATTTCCTCGAAGCATTACGGGCCTTGAGTTGAATCAGGGAGAAATCAGCCTAGTTGATTGGCGCATTAAACCGGATGCAGAGGGTGTGCTGCATATATCCAAAAACTATCTGAAAGGGCCAAGACCCATTGAAGAATTTATGCTTTAGCAAAGTACTTGCGCTCAAATGTCATGTTATGTATACTTGTTATAAGGAGTCTCATCCGGTCGGTGAGGCTCCTTTTTTCAAAGTACCTAGGGAGAAAAGGTGGAAACACTAGCGAGGTGAAGTTTTGGTAGTATTAAATAGGATACAAGAACGGGAACTGCATAAAGAGGGTAAGTTGCTGATTCTCTCCGCTTTTCCGATTGCTTTTTTGATGTTCGGTCTGATGTTGAGTGGTGGTGTTAGCAACTTGATGCATGGTTTAGGTGTGATTGTTTCGTCGCCAACCATTCTGATTACGGATTTCTTGGAAATAGGTGGTTTAGGACCCTCCTTTGTCAATGCAGCCCTTATCGGTTTTTTCAACTTGTATTTGTTGAGAAGGTATAAGTTGAGAATCAACGGCCTCTTGATTGCGGCTTACATGACGGTGATGGGATTTGCCTTTTTCGGAAAAAATATATTCAATATCCTGCCGATCTATATCGGTGGCTATTGGTATTGTCATTATCAAAAGATTGCCATGAAGAACATCATATTGATTATCATGTTCGGTACGGCCCTGGCACCGATTGTCAGTGAGATGGCCTTTGGGCATGGATTGCCTCTAAGCTTGAGTCTGCCACTTGGGATTGGCTTAGGGGTTCTCATTGGATTTATCATCGTGCCCCTGTCTTCTCATATGCTTAAATTTCATGATGGCTATAACCTTTATAATATAGGATTTACTGCAGGAATTATCGGAACGGTATTTACGAGTATGCTCAGAAGCTTCAAGATGGAAATCCAGCCGGAAAACATTTTATACATGCGGGATTTTATTCATATCGGGGCTTTGCTGGCAGTTCTCTTTATCTATTTGATCGTCATGGGGCTTTTTATCAATAGGCATCTGATGGGTGATTACCACAAGATATTGAAGTATAAGGGCCGTACGATTACGGACTTCACGCAGCTGGTCGGTTATGGCATGACTTTCTTCAACATGGGTATCATGGGACTGGGTGCGTTGGCCTATGTCTCTGCCGTTGGTGGTGTGATCAATGGGCCTGTGCTGGCAGCTATATTCACGGTAGTTGGTTTTTCGGCTTTTGGTAAACATCCGAAAAACAGTCTTCCGATTATGCTAGGTGTCATCTTAATGGCTGTGCTTTTAGGCAATGACCTGTCGACGACTGGGATGATCATTTCAGTGCTGTTTTCGACGACGTTGGCGCCGATTGCCGGTAGCTATGGACCTTTTGCAGGATTGCTTGCAGGGGTATTGCACTTTGCGCTGGTGTCCAATATCGGCATCATACACGGCGGCATCAATCTTTATAACAACGGATTTTCAGGCGGTTTGGTAGCGGGCTTTCTTGTGCCCATCATCGATGCCTTCAAAAAGGGAGACTAAGAAATGAGACATGAAATAAAAAAGATATCACGAATTGTAGATGAATTGACAACTTTGTTCCTAAAGGAAGACACCAACGAGGTGGATTTCTCCATCAAACGTCAACCGGACCGTACCGTGATTAAGATTGTAGACTATAGGACACATTTTGAGGACGACTTCATAGAACAGCTACGTGAGCTATTCAATACACAACGTCAGTGTGAAGTCGAGGAATACTACTGGCAGTTGTGTGGCGAGGTGGATGAAGATGAGGAACTGACGCTCATTGGTTGTATGATCGACGAGGCAACCGTTGAAAAGAGAGAAGGAAATCTGTATTTGGAACTGGTGCGCTACCATCAGTAAATAAGATTTAAAAAGCATAAATAAAGGCGACCATCGCGAAGAGGTCGCCTTTTTGCGTTCATGATACTTATGGGAATATCTTAATGGCGGGTCAAGTAAAGGTACAGGAGTTTGATGGTGTTTTCCAGTGCGTTGATATGGGTTCTTTCCATGCCATGAGAGGCGTGGACGCCAGGTCCGATTAGTGCCCCTTTTACATTATTGCCACCCTTGAGTGCGGCGCCAACATCAGAACCGTACATTGGATAGATGTCTACGGCGTAATTAAGATTGGCATCCTTGCTAAGGTTGATGAGCTTGCTCACCATATGGTAATCGTAAGGACCGCCAGAGTCTTTGGCACAAATGGAAACATCTTGTTCTGTACAGGTTAAATCCAGTCCGATGCATCCCATGTCTACGGCTAGAATTTCAGAGATGTCCTCTGGAATGTAAGAACCGCCATGACCCACTTCTTCGTAAGTGGTGATGATGATTTTAGTCGTATAGTTGGGCTGTATATTTTGTTCCTTGAAAGCTTTAAGCAAGGTTAAGAGGCAAGCCACACTGCCCTTATCGTCGATGAATCTGGATTTCAAAAATCCACTCTCTGTAACTGTCGTTTTAGGATCGATAAAGATATAGTCACCAACGCTGATGCCGAGGGACCTAACGTCCTCATTGCTTTTGACAGCCTCGTCGATACGTATGAACATGTTTTCGGGTGTTCTGGACAGCGTCCGGCTCTCTGGATGAACGTGTACTGCTGTAGCGTCACTGAGGAAGGTACCTGTATAGCGCTTGCCATCTCTTGTTTGAATATGGCAATATTCGCTGTCTAGTGTTGGCGTAATTGGACCGCCAACCAGTGTGAATTTTAAGTTGCCATCTTTTGAAATGGAGCGTACCATGGCACCGAGTGTGTCCACGTGGGCAAATAGGCCCACTGTTTTGCTATCGTCTTTTCCCGGAACTGTGATGATACCACAGCCTTTAATCGTTGTTTCAAAGGCGAAGCCAAGAGGTTCGACCAGACTTTCTATATGGTTCATGATATCGAAGCAATAACCGCTGGGACTGTGGAATTCCAACAGTTCTTTTGCTATGTCGAGGACGTATTTTTTGTCTATGATCAGCATATGAAAACTCCTTTTCTAACGTAAAATAATTATGATATGTAAAAAACTTCTACTGATATGATACCTTAATAAAATGACAAAATAAACTGAAAAATTAAGGGCTTGTTCTTTTTTTGGTGTCGTGGTAGGATATAGTAGAATTGAATATAGAGCTTATTGGTGCGATATACCATATATCGCTTAATAGGGAAGTTTGGTGAAAATCCAACGCGGTCCCGCCACTGTAATGTATAGACGACATTCAACAAACCACTGTACGCCGTATGGGAAGGTGAATGTTGTTGTTATGACTAAGTCAGGAGACCTGCCAATGAGAGCAATACTGTTTAACTCACGAGGATGGGGAGGTGTTATAACGATAGTGATTCTATTGATGTTTATAGCGCCCTTCTTAATGTAGAAGGGCCTTTTTATTGGTCGGCGTATGCCGACCTTTTTTTTGTTTAGGTAAAGAAGTAAGAAGCCTATTTTGAGGAGAGGGAGATATGAATATACACGAGTATCAGGGAAAACAGTTGTTGAGAGATTATGGCGTACCAGTTCCCAAGGGACGTGTCGCCTTTACAGTGGAAGAGGCATTACATACATCGCAAAGACTTGGGTCCATGGTTCAAGTGGTCAAGGCACAAATTCACGCTGGTGGGCGAGGCAAGGCAGGCGGCGTTAAAATAGCCTATTCTTTAGACGAGGTGAGGGGCTACGCCGAGTCCTTGCTAGGAGCCATCTTGACTACCCACCAAACAGGGAATCAAGGCCAGAAAGTCAGCCGTTTATTGATAGAAGAAGTGTGTGCCATCAAAGAAGAGTATTACGTTGGCTTGGTGCTCGATCGGAAAACGGGACAGTCCGTCTTCATGGTTTCTCGTGAAGGTGGTATGGATATTGAATCGGTAGCTGCGACACATCCTGAGCGCATCATCAAGGTGCCTATCCAACCCAACTTGGGCCTGACGACCTTTCAAGTGAGAGTTCTCGCAAAGGCGTTGGAATTGCCTGATGAAACCTTAGCAGAAGGTATGGAAATCTTACGAAAACTCTATGATCTTTATGTAGACAATGATTGTATCATTTTGGAAATTAATCCCTTGGTTTTGACGGAGGAGCATAAGTTACTGGCGCTGGATGTCAAAATGAATTTTGATGGCAATGCCCTTTATAGAAATCCACACATTCTAGCCTATAGGGATGTTGCTGGGGAAGATCATAGAGAAATTGAAGCAGAAGAACACGGTTTGTCCTATGTGGCTTTAGAGGGGGATATCGCTTGTATGGTAAACGGTGCAGGTCTTGCTATGGCAACCATGGACATTTTGAAGCACTATGGTGGATGTCCCGCTAATTTCCTGGATGTGGGTGGTAGTGCTACGGCAGAAAAAGTCAAGGAAGCCCTTAAAATCATCTGTAGAGATTCGAAAGTCAAGGGTCTCTTTATCAACATATTTGGTGGCATTATGAAATGTGATGTCATTGCAAAAGGTGTTGTGGCGGCAGCAGAAGAGTTGAAAATCGACATGCCGCTTATTGTGAGGCTAGAAGGCACCAATGTAGATAAAGGTAAACGTATTTTAAAGCAATCCATGTTGAATATTATTACGGCAGATAGTCTTGCGGATGGCGCATATAAGGCTGTTGCCTTGACGAGATAGGGGGAAGGACCATGAGTATTTTTGTAGGTAAAGGGTCAAGAGTCATCGTCCAAGGCATTACTGGTAAGGCAGCGCGTTTTCATACCAAAGAAATGTTGGCCTACGGTACACAGATTGTGGCAGGTGTATCACCGGATAAATCGGGCAGTTATGTAGAAGGGGTGCCTGTATTTGCAACAGTAGAACAAGCCGTTGCAAATACGAAGGCCAACGTCTCCATTATCTATGTACCAGCAGCCTACGCTGCAGAGGCAATTATCGAGGCGGTGATGGCGGGGATTGAACTGATTGTTTGCATTACGGAGCACATACCGGTGAAGGATATGATAGGTGTTAAAGCTTTCATGTCGGGTAAAAAAGCGCGTCTCATAGGACCTAATTGTCCAGGCATCATAACACCCGGGGAAACGAAAATCGGCATCATGCCGGGCTATATTCATGAAAAGGGGCCTATCGGCATTGTATCGAGATCGGGTACGCTCACCTACGAAGCAGTGCATCAGATTAGTCATTATGGCATAGGTCAGTCCACAGCGATTGGCATCGGTGGTGATCCAATTATAGGAACAACTTTTTTAGACGTATTGAAAGCGTTCAACGAAGATGATGAAACAAAAGCGGTGGTTATGATCGGTGAAATAGGTGGCGATGCAGAGGAAGAGGCCGCTAAGTGGATAAAGGAACATATGAAAAAGCCTGTGATTGCCTATATCAGCGGCATGACAGCTCCACAGGGTAAGCGTATGGGACATGCTGGTGCGATTATATCAGGTGGCAAAGGTACGGCATCAGAAAAGGTCAGAATATTGGAACTTGCCGGTATACCGGTATCGCCGACACCGTCGCTGATTGGGGCGACGCTTGTGGAGGAATTGATCGTCAAAGGATTATGGGGCAAGGCAGTTGTGCCTAAAAAGAGTGTAGAAAGAGGTGTCAAACATGCATAATGAATTAAAAAAAATTTATAACAACTTGTTGGATTGCCATATTGCCAACTTGTACAGTTTTTATTTTAAGTTATACAAGTACGAAAAGTATTTTCAAAAAAAGACCAATCTGGATATATCAGTAGCAGTCGATAACGTCATTGATATCGTTAACGATGCCATCGGAAAAGGAGAAATCAGTTATCACTATGTTGGTCACATGCCAGAACTTTCCATGCGCTTTTTGACAGACCGTTCCGTCATCAGTCATCAGTTTAGTCCATCGTCTCAGTATGTTGAAATATTAAACGCCTTATCTGAAGATCAGGAAATGATAGAAAAAACTTTGGAATTGACCATTCAATACTCGGATTCCTTGCGATTGCAAGATGATGCCATTCGATTGATGGAAAGCCACAAAACCATTCATCAGGCTTTTGAAGGTTTGAAGGTCGTTTTGCAATAAATCACGTGTAAGCAAGGGTTGTTGACACTATATGTGGTGTGTGTTATTATTTTTATAACAACATATAGTGTTTTAGGTGCCGTAAGGATAATAGGGAAAGAGGTGAGAAACCTCTGCAGCCCCCGCTACTGTGAGTGAGGATGAAATCTCAAAACCACTGTCTAATGGATGGGAAGGGAGAAAGTAAGTTGAATCATGAGCCAGGAAACCTGCCTAATAGCGATATCAACCTTCGGCGGGAAGTGTATTGGTGTATCAAATCGGTTTATTATTGTATACATGAAAGACTATCTCATAACAGGGCTAGTCTTTTTTACGTTTGAGAAAAAAGTAACTTAAAAGACCCGCGCTGAGGATGCAAGGACTTAATATGATGAAGGGGAAGTGAGTGTAGTGATTCAGAACGTTAGAAAGAGAAATGGTGAAATTGTACCTTTGCAAGAAGTTAAGATAGCGCGTGCTATTTTTAAGGCGGCAAAGGCTTGTGGCGGTACGGATTATGATTTGGCGAAGGATCTGTCAGAAAGTGTGATTGAAAAAATAAACGATCGGTTTTCGGATCCAGTCGATATAGAAGATATTCAGGATACAGTGGAAAAGGTCTTGATAGAGAGTGGCAAGGCTCAGACGGCAAAGCGCTATATCCTGTACCGTCACCAACGCTCAGAAGCTAGAAAAAAGAATTCTCTAATTGGCGCGACGATAGATTTGATGAATAATTATCTGGAAGATAGAGATTGGCAGGTCAAGGAGAACGCCAACAGTTCAGAAAAATCGGTCATGGCGCTTTACAACTATACACGGGAGGAGTTTGTTAAGCTTTACTGGCTCAATGAACTCTATCCGGTCGAAGTGGCCAATGCCCATGAAAGTGGTGAAATCCATATCCACGATCTAGGTTTTTTAGGTCCTTATTGCTCAGGATGGGATTTAGGACAACTGATTAGGGATGGCTTAGTAGGGCCAAAGCAATCCAGTGCGCCGGCAAAACATTTGTCCACCCTGCTTGGACAAGTTGCTAACAGCATATTTGCGACTCAACTTGAAAACGCAGGCGCTCAAGCCTTTTCATCCTTTGATACCTACTTGGCGCCATTTGTTCATTACGACCAACTGGCATATCCGGAATTGAAACGATTGATGAAATCCTTCATTTTTGAAGTGAATATGCCGATGCGCATTGGTGGTCAAAGTCCATTTTCTAATGTGACCTTTGATTTGACTTGTCCATCGACCTTATCGGGTTTACCGGTAGTTATCGGCGGTAAGATGATGGATAAGACTTATGGTGATTTCCAACGTGAAATGGATATGGTTAACAAGGCCTTTGTGGAAGCCATGACAGAAGGTGATGCGGAAGGAAGGCTTTTCACTTTCCCTATTCCTACCTTGAACGTCGATGCCAACTTCCCGTGGGAAAGCGAAACCGTGGGTTACTGGATGGATTTGACTGTGAAATTTGGCGTCCCTTACTTCGCCAACTTCGTGAACTCAGATTTATCGCCGGAAGATGCAAGATCCATGTGCTGCCGACTGAGACTAGACAATAGAGAGTTGAGAAAACGCGGTGGCGGCCTCTTTGGATCGAATCCCCTTACGGGGAGCATCGGCGTGGTGACGCTGAACTTACCGAGAATCGGTTATAAGGCGAGAACGGAAGAGCAATTCTTCAAGTTGCTGGATCGCAGTCTTGAAATCGCAGTGGAATCTTTGGAGATTAAAAGAAAGCTTCTGGAACAATGGACAGAACAAGGTCTTTACCCTTACTGTCGCCATTACTTGAGACATATCAAGGCGGGTACTGACACTTACTGGACCAATCATTTCTCTACGATTGGCCTTGTCGGTATGAACGAAGCCGTGATGAATTTCATGGAAAAGGACATCACATCGGAAAAAGGACAGCAGTTCAGCTTGAAAGTCATGGACTACTTGAGAGATAAGATGAGTGGTATACAGGAGGAAAGGGGTTCCCTCTACAATTTGGAAGCGACACCGGCAGAATCCACGGCCTATCGCTTGGCTCTTAAAGATAAGATGCTTTATCCGGAAATCAAGGCCCAAGGTACGAACGAGACACCATATTATACGAATTCCAGTCAATTGCCGGCAGATTATACATCGGATATATTCGAAGTGCTTGATTTACAGGATGAATTGCAATCCAAGTACACTGGTGGTACGGTATTGCATCTATATACTGCGGATAAAATCGAAGACCGACGTACCATCGGCAAACTGATCGATCGTATATTCAGTCGCTATGAACTCCCTTATGTTTCTTATACACCGACCTTCTCCCACTGCTCCAATCATGGGTATTTTAAAGGAGAGATTTGGACGTGCCCGGTTTGCGGTGAAAATCTGGATGTGTATAGCCGTGTTGTAGGTTACTATAGACCGGTACAGCGCTACAACCAAGGTAAGGTGCAAGAATATGCCGACCGTGTGAAATTTGAGATAGAAGCCTAAATTCGGAGGAATGACCCATGAAAATCAATCATGTCATTGGCACGTCATTTATCGATTATCCTGGGGAGATTGCTATGGTGGTCTTTACCAAGGGATGCAATATGAGCTGTCCTTATTGTCACAATAAAGACTTGGAAAGCCAGTCATCGTTTCATGATGAAACCGAGATTTTTGCTTTTTTAGAAAAACGTCGTGGTCTTGTTGACGGGATAGTCATCAGTGGCGGTGAACCAACGTGCCATAAAGGGCTGGAAGGCTTTTGTGAAAAGTTGAAGGCCATGGATATCAAGGTGAAATTGGATACCAACGGCACCCATCCGGATATTTTGAAAACTTTGATAGAGAGAAAACTGGTGGATTATATCGCCATGGATTTCAAGACGTCGCCAGAGCAGTACGAGGCCCTTTGTGGCATACCCTTTAGCGCGGTTGAAGAGAGCGTGGCACTTATCAAACAGATGCCTGCATACGAGTTCAGAACCACCGTCTATCCAACGATTACTACCAGCGATATTGAGAGCATCATTGCGTATACCGGTCGTGACCATTATTTTTTACAACAGTATAGACCTAATAGTGGTTTTGAGCGACCGGCATATGAAGATGATCTCATTTTAGCGTTTGGTCAACAATTAGGTGTTTCGGTACGTGGCGTAGAACGTATTATGCGGGATA